>JANYGR010000031.1 GCA_025359355.1 Bacteroidota bacterium
CTCACTAATTCCTTTGCCATTAAGGATCCAGCGGTACCTTCTTCAAAATTCAACAAATCAGCAATGTCGCTTGCTTGCTCAATATCCTCAATTTGCGACAATACTTCATCCTGAATCTCTTCTGGGAGCTCATTTATCATGTCGGCCGCATCATCGGACTCCATATTATCAAGCTGTTCGGCAATTTCTTTGGTACTAAACGTTGCTAATAAAGCCTCACGCTTATCTTCTTCCATTTCCAACAAAACATCTGAGGCAATATCCTCATCAATAATATCGTATAGGTAATTAGCCTCTTCTACATCAAGTCGGTTTAAAACTAAAGCTATATCAACTGGGTAAAGTTCTTTGAGTTGTGCTTGCAAATAAGCCACATCTTTTTTGGAGATGGCATCTTGCAAATGTTCTATAAACTCTAAACTTAACTCAAATTGCATAACTTTATTTTTTTGCGAGGCTAAAGTAAGGTTTTTATGATTGAGAATTATACTTCGCTTTTAAATATAATTCCGTCGACTTTCAACTTAAAATTAAGTTTTCAAAAGTCATTTTTTATTTATTTTCATTAAAATTTACTTCAAATTCACCTTATCGTTACAGAATTCCACCTCAAAATAAATTCACTCACTCATTCAAAATGCCATTTCACCTATTTAAAACCATTTTTCACTCAATTTAACTAAAAATAATCACCTTGATACTCAGTCAATTAACAAGTAGCTAACATTTAATATTGATTTGACTGTAACTTTTAGTAAGGTTTTGCATTATAACTTCACAATGCTCTAATACGCAGCTTATTTATGGAATTTTCACCACGATACCACCATACCTCTGAAATGTTGTTGAACGAACAGCAAATTATTGAGGCTGCTAAACAAAACCCTGAAAATTTTGGACCATTGTACGATAAATATTACAAGCAAATATTTGGGTACGTATACCAAAGAATGGATTGTAAAGACACTGCCTTTGATTTAACCTCTCAGGTATTTTTGAAAGCCTTAACTAATATTGAAAAATATGAGTACAAAGGTGTGCCTTTTGCAAGCTGGTTATACCGTATTGCTCATAGCGAGGTGATGCAATTATTCAGAACCAAAAAGAACTTACGCACTGTAAATGCCGATATTGGTGATTTAAAGAATATATGTGAAGAAGTAGAGGAGGAATACCTAGAGCAATATCAAAAAATACTAATGACCGTCATTAAAGATTTACCTGAAGATGATTTACAACTCATCGAATTACGTTTCTTTGAAAAAAGAGCTTTTAAAGAAATTGCTGAAATACTGAACATTACTGAAACTAATGCTAAAGTAAAACTATATAGAATACTTGACAGAGTAAAAAAAACACTTACTAAAAAACAAAATTATGGCAACTAAATTTAATTTGAACCGCCCTGCTGTTCCTGATGAAGAAATTAACTCACATAAAGATTTTGGAGAACTTGTTAATAAATTTAAAGCCGAAAGTATACAAAAAGCCCGAAGCGACGTTAGTTTTTTGAAAAGTAAAAAAGCAACTTATTCGGCCATTATAGCAGGATTTGCTGTTATTTGCACCGTTACTTATTTTGCCGTATTTAAAAAAAATCCACCAAAACAAACAGCCAATGATACCATAATTACTTCTCAACAAAACACATCAAATACTCCTCAAATAAAGCCTAATAAGGCTTTCATCGCACCACCTATTTCCAAACTAAATGTTCCTTATACTTCATATAAAGTAAAAGCCGAACAAGGTGCGAAAATAAAACATAAACAATCAAGCATTTATATTCCTAAAAATGCCTTCGTTAATAAACAAGGGCAAGATATCATTGGAGATGTTAATATTCAATACCGTGAATTTCATAATCAAGCAGATATTATAGCAAGTGGCATCCCTATGGCTTATGATAGCGCAGGGATTAAATCAACATTAGAAAGTGCTGGAATGTTTGACATCAAAGGCTTTCAGAATGGAGAACAAGTTTATATAAATCCTAAGAGAGCTATTACAGTAGAATTTGCGTCAAGCAATGTAACTGATAAATTCAATCAATATGTATTAGATACAGTTGCCAGAAATTGGGTGTATATGAGGCGTGATGCTATTAAGG
>JANYGR010000313.1 GCA_025359355.1 Bacteroidota bacterium
ATTCATTTAATGCATCAAACTAAGGTTTAGATAACCTTATGGTTTCATCCAATGACCTTATGGTTTCATTAAATAGCTTTATGAAAGCATGAAACACTTTTATGCTTCCAGCTAAGCATTTAAGAACAGAGCGTAAACTACTTAGATGGAAGCATAAAAGTGTTTCATGCTTTCATAAAGCTATTTAATGAAACCATAAGGTCATTGGATGAAACCATAAGGTTATCTAAACCTTAGTTTGATGCATTAAATGAATCCATTAAACTATTTGATGGAAGCATAAAGGTTCTTTATGGTTTCATAAGGTTATTGGATGAAACCATAAGGTTATCTAAACCCTTGTTTGATGAATAAGATGAAACCATCAAGTCATTGGATGGAAGCATAAAGGTGCTTTATGGTTCCATAAGGTTATTGGATGAAACCATCAAATTACCTATACCTTAGTTTAATAAACACTATCAAATCATCAAACGATGTCGCTTTTGTTGGATTTTTTTCCAACAAACTACTCTGTTGTTAAGTTTTAGCTACCTAGCACTTACACTAAAAAGGTATTATACATTCTTTCCGAACCAATCGTTGTTTCTTGCCCATGCCCACTATAAACCGTCATATCATCGCCTAAGGGCAATAACTTTTGTTTGATGGATGCAATCAATGTTTCGTAGTTACCCATTGGCAAATCCGTGCGGCCTATACAAGCGTAAAACAACACATCGCCACTAATCATAAACTTATCTGCTTTGTTATAAAAGGTAATACTTCCAGGCGAATGCCCAGGCGTATATACAATGTCTAAATTCGAATTTCCAAAGGTAACAATGTCTCCTTCGTTTAATAATACCTTTGGCATAGGACTCTGGTCTACTTTTAACCCATACATATTGGCAGATATCGAATGATGTTCAATGAAATAAATATCAGCTTGGTGCATTTCTGGCAATAAATTATAAGTATCTAAAATATAACGATTGCCATTAATGTGATCAATGTGCCCATGAGTTAGGAGTAAATGCACAGGTTTTAAGCCATTCTTTGTAATAAAATCACTGAGTTGTTTATTTTCACTGTGATTATAATTACCCGGATCAATAATCACACATTCCTTTGTTTCATCCCACAAAATATAAGTGTTTTCACTCATGGGGCCGAATGTAAAATAATGAATAGTTATCATAATTTTTTTTGCTAAATTTAGGGCTTATTATTTAATTTTAATGAAACGTTTTCTTTTTTTAATTAGTATAGTATTGTGTATTAAAACCACGCACGCTCAGTTTTACTATGGCTCGCAATTAGAGTTTGGTAAAAATCGTATGCAATACCAAACATTTAATTGGACGTATTTTGATTTCGATCGTTTCAGAGTTTACCTATATGAGGGCGGACAAGAAATTGCTCGTTACGCTGCAGTGTCCGTCAATCGCCAATTACCAATTATGGAAAAGCGATTGGACATTCAAATGGATGATAAAATAGAAGTTATTGTTTACAATAATCAAAATGATTTCAGGCAAAGTAATATTGGATTAGCAACCGAAGAGTCAGGTAATATTGGCGGTGTTACACGTATCATTGGCAACAAAATATTTTTATATTTCAATGGTTCTCACGCCGATTTAGATAAACAAATTAGAGCCGCTATTGCCGAATTAATGGTTGATCAAATGATGTACGGCGGTAGAGCACGTGATGTTGTTCGAAATTCCTCTCTCTTAACATTACCTGATTGGTTTAAAAGTGGCTTGATTGCTTACCTTTCAGAAGGATGGAATTCAACCATTGATAACAGAGCGATGGATGCGATACACAACGATCGTTTTAATAAATTTAATCAACTAACAGGTAAGGATGCAACCTTAGCAGGGCATACCATGTGGTACTATGTTGCAGATACTTATGGCGAAGCCGTTATCCCCAATTTGCTATATATGACTAAGGTGAGCCGCAATCCTAATAATGCATTTTTATATGTTTTAGGCACTTCTGTTCAAAGTATGACAACTGATTTCACAAATGTATTTGCGAAACGTTATTTTGATTACCGCGATACTACTCGCAAAACACCAAAAGCAGAAAGTGTTATTATTAAACAAAAACAATCAAGACATTATTACCAATTAAAAGTGAGTCCGGATGGACAAAAAATACTCTATGCAACCAGTGAAATGGGGCAATACCGAGTATACCTTAATACTATTGGAGAAAAAAAGAAAAAACGCCTTTTAAAATTATATCCAAAATTAGAACGCATTGAAGATAATAGTTATCCGCTTTTAGGATGGCACCCCAATAATTCAGTGGTATCAATGATTTATGAGCGAAAAAATATTTTAAAACTTCATACCTACGACTCTGATACCAAAGAAAAAGTAAAACGTAATATCACAGGTTTCGAAAAAATTAATTCTTACTCATTTTCTCATGATGGCAAACGCATCGTCATTAGTGCGGTTAAAAAAGGAAAAGGACAATCGGATATTTTTATTTACTCTTTAAATTCGGGTGGGGTAGAGCAGATAACAAATGACTCTTGGGACGATAATAACCCTGTTTTTGTTGATAATTCCAAAGGTATTTTGTTCGAATCAAATAGAACGCAGGATACCATTAAAGCGAATGAAGATGCTAAATTGTATTTTAAGTTTTCGAAAAACAATGATGTCTTTTTTTATAATGCACAAACAAAATCAACGGTATTATACCGTGTAACCAATACTCCTGACGTTAACGAAACACAATCACAAGAATACAGCAAAGGAGTGATTTCATTTTTAAGTGAAGCAAATGGCGTATATAACCGCTATATTGGTGTTTTAGATAGTTCTATTTCTTTTGTTGATACGGTAGAGCATTATCGCTATTTCTATAATAACAGAGCTATTACTAACTATTCTCGTAATATTTTAGAACATAATATCAATGCCCGTTTTACTAATTTTGCTGAAATTATTGTAAATAATAATAAAGAAAAACTACTGGTATCACCATTGGTTCCTGTATCCGAATTGTTGCCGACTAAGCTTAATAATACCTGGTTTAAAGCTGCTCCGCGAAGTAATTTATCCGATCCCGATAAAATTATTATTAATAATCCTATTCGTCAAGATCAACTAACAACTCCTCAATCCGACACTGCTAAAAAACAAAGTGAAGGCATTGATTTTGAAAATTATAATATTAATGGCGCTAAGAAAAAAGATCCTCCCGTTGTTCGCCAGCCCGCCAATAATGGGAGTCAGTCGTTAGCAACCGTTAACCCAGATACAAAAGGAAGTATTGATAAAGGAGAATTACATTTTCCCATTCAACAAAATTATTATACCAATTTCAGAACAGATCAAGTTGTTACACAATTAGATAATTCCTTTTTAGGAGCTAGTTACCAACGTTTTGCTGGTGGTGGTAGTCCTGTATATTTAAATCCAGGAATCAATGCATTATTTAAAATTGGATTAAGTGATTTGTTTGAAGACAAGCGTATAGTGGCTGGTTTCCGAATAGCAGGAAGTTTAAACAACGAATATTTATTAAGTTGGGAAAATCGCATTCGTAAAGTGGATCGACAATTAGTGTTACACCGTCAGTCATTTTTAAAAGTAAATGGTTATGCAGGACTTTCTAAAATCCAAACACACGATGCTCGTTATACATGGAAGATTCCATTTAGCGAAGTAGCAGCCGTTAAATTTTCATTGATGTATCGTGTAGATAGAACAGTGTTTGCTTCAGTAAGCGATGAGAGTTTACCCAAACCAAATGTTTATGATAATTACGGAGGCGCAAAATTGGAATATATCTTTGATAACACTCGCAAAAAAGGAATTAATTTATATAACGGCACTCGCTTTAAGTTGTGGACAGAGTACTGGCGTTTAGTAAAATCGGATAGACATGATTTAATTACAATGGGCTTTGATTTCCGTAATTACAAAAAAATTCACCGCGATTTAATTTGGTGTAATCGCTTGGCAGGAGCTACTTCACTAGGAACTGATCGTTTGATTTATTATTTAGGAGGAGTTGATAACTGGATTAATCCATCATTTAATTCTAACATTAATATTGTTAATCAAGATCAGTATCAATTTCAAACCTTGGCTACTAACCTTCGAGGATTTAAACAAAACATACGTAATGGAAATAACTTTGTAGCATTTAATACCGAATTACGTTGGCCTATCTTTAAGTATTTAATTAATCGCCCTATCCGTTCCGATTTTATTCAAAATTTCCAAATTATAGGCTTTGGAGATGTGGGAATGGCTTGGTATGGCTCAAATCCATACAGTAATGAGAATGTGTTAAATAAGAATACATATCCGGGTAATCCTGTAACATTAGTAATCTATAATCAAAAAGAACCAATCGTTGGTGGAACAGGCTTTGGATTGAGATCTCGTTTATTAGGTTATTTTATTAGGGTTGATTTTGCTTGGGGTATTGACGATCGTAAAATTCAAAAAGAAATGACATACTTATCATTAAGTACTGATTTTTAATTCTTAGTTTAATAGTGAGAGTAAAGTAAGTTGTTAAAAAATAATTAAATGCCACAAAATAAACCTATGACGCCAACAATACTTTTTATTTTACTTGCTGTTGGTCTATTAGCAGGCTTTTTAAGTGGAATGGTTGGTATTGGAGGAGGTATTGTCATTGTTCCAGTACTGGTTTATTTTTTAGGGTTTACTCAACATCAAGCCCAAGGCACCACTCTTTTTATGTTTTTATTACCAATAGGTATTTTAGGAGTAATGAATTATCATAAACAAGGTTATGTAGATTATAAAACGGCGTTGATAATATGTTCCACCTTTATATTTGGCAGCTATTTCGGTAGCAAATTAGCTATTTCACTAGATCAAAAAATGATCAAACAAATTTTCGGCGCAGTTATTATATTGCTTGGAGCAAAGATGTTATTTTGGAAATAACGTTTCCTGTCAACCCCTGTAATTACTGACTTTCCCATAGGCATCAAATGAATAGATTACTGTACGTAAATCTATTAACAAGTGATTGTTACTTAAAAGATTGAGGATAAAAAGCTGAGTGTTTACGGTCTAAAGCGAAGGAACAGTAAAATTATTTAATGAAAAGAAGAATACTTTTTTTGGTGATAATAAAAAAAGTATTACTTTTGTCGCCCGTTG
>JANYGR010000316.1 GCA_025359355.1 Bacteroidota bacterium
AAAAATAAGCATTAAGCGCTTTTGTAAATGGGTTGTTAAAAAGTAAAATTTGTGATTACAATGGGATGCTGATAATGGGAATTGTTAAGTATCATTCTTAAAAGGAATCATTTTCTTCTATCTTTTTGCTTGATCAAAAAGAAACAAAAAATCAATGCGAAACCCCAAATCCACTATTTATTCGCTCAAAAGCCTACCGCACTATTTGCAATAAATAGCGTATTTCACACCGTTTCGCAAAAGCCTACCGCACTATTACCAATGTATGGAGTATGTCGCGGCAATTATTAAGAAATGTTTTTATAAAACATTTTTTTTAAAATTTACCCAATATGGTTTACCATAACTACAAAAGATTTCTTCGCCAATGCTGATGTTTCTTAAAGCAACTAAACACACCTTGTTATCTTCATCGAGTGCAATTTTGGAGTTATTTTTAAATTTAAGAACTGCCATGCCCTCCGCGTCGTTTGCGTATTTAGCGTAACACTTCACATGGTTAGAGTCCATAATGGAGCCGTTGAGCATTGAGATGAAATAGCCATCTAAATTTTTATTTGCTCTTTTTTTAGCTTCTGCGTCAGATAAAATCTCGCCTTTAAAAAGTGAAATTACTTCGTTCTTATAAATTTTAATAGATGTAAATAAACCGCTTCCTGCTCCGATTATCCCAGATGTTTTTAAATACAGATAATCAGCTTCCTTAGCATCAATGTTATCAGGTATGTCGAAGGTGGAGTTATGCATTTGAGTTTAAGTAAAAGGAATAATGTTTTTAAAGGTAGGTATATTATACCAAATGCAACTATATTTTAGTCCAATTGAATAACATAGATACATAGGAAACATAGTAAAACAGGCATTCTATGCGAACTATGTGCCTATGTGGTTTGGATTATATATTTTATTATGATTGGTATTAAGTGTGGTGTTGGGTTTAATAATGCAACTCCACCACAAAAAAACTGTAGCTATTAACTACGGTTTTACTTTTTATGCGCACGGACTACAAGTCCGAAACAACTGGTTGTGTTAGCGCTCAAATGCCTAACTTGGACTTAGCAAAAAGCGGACGCCTGCTTGGAAAACGTTGGCAGAAATGCTAAAAAAACTGCTAAAAATAGAAATCTAATTTTTTTTGCGTAGTTTTGAAATTGTAATTTTATAGAATGAACTTAATAGAAAATCATAATAAAGACATTTTAAATTTGTGTAAAACACATAAGGTTAAATCTTTGTATGCATTTGGTTCCGTTTTAACAGACAAATTTAATAATGAAAGCGACGTTGATTTAATTGTAGATTTTGAACAATTAGATGTCCTTGATTATGGAGATAATTATTACGATCTAAAATTTTCACTTGAACGCATTTTAAAAAGAAGTGTCGACTTATTGGAAGAAAAAGCCATAAAAAATCCTTACTTTAGAAAAAGTGTAAATCAAAATAAAAAATTGATTTATGGATAACAATATTAAAACTTGGCTATTTGACATTTTAAGTTCTATAAATGAGATTGAAAGTTATTTTATAGAAACTCCGAAAATGTTTGAAATCTATCAAAATGATTTGAGAACAAAAAGAGCCGTTGAAAGAAATATTGAAATCATTGGAGAAGCAATGAACAGAATTCTGAAAGCAAATAGCGAAATTGAAATCTCAAATTCTAGAAAAATTGTAGATGTTAGAAATAGAATAATTCATGGTTATGATGCTGTTTCTGATGATGTAGTTTGGGGAATTGTTATTAGAAATTTACCTACTCTACAAAAAGAAGTTGAAACTTTATTAGAAGAATAAAATTCGTTCGTGCGGACTTGTAGTCAGTGCTCTTATAAAAAAACCATAGCATTTGAGTTTAAGTAAAAGGAATAATGTTTTTAAAGGTAGGTATATTAAGTGTGGTGTTGGGTTTTATACTACAACTACACCACAAAAAACCGTAGCTATTAACTACGGTGTTTTTATTTTATGCCACTACTTTACAAAAGCAACGGAGCCTGTGTGTAGCGTTAGCGCATATCCTGCGAAGCGGAATATTATTTCTTTTCAATAGCTTTATGATATATACACATCATATTTTCGATATGATGTGGCTTCATGCTTTTAAAAATATTTTTTAAATCTTTACTTTTCACACGATTATCATTTCTTTCAAGACCTAACACGTTTGCCGTACCTAAAACAGTTTTAGAATGTAAATACAAATCCTCAGGATAGATATCTAATTTAGAACCAATTGCTAATGAAATGTCGTAGTTAATTAATGGGCCTATGACTAATAATTTCCCTTCTTCGACTATGTCATATAATTCATTAAAGGACTTACACTTTTTAATCGAATTAATTTTAGGTAATA
>JANYGR010000326.1 GCA_025359355.1 Bacteroidota bacterium
GGACGGCTATTTCAATTTTTTAAACACTAAAAAATAAATCGTATCAATTAAATTAAATAACAATAAAAAAACAACAACATGAAAGCAAACATTGAATGTGATGTACAATTATTTGTAACTGAACATAACACAGAGATTGACCAAAATACAGGTAATCCGTTAAAAGGGTATTATGTAACCGTGGATTTTGCAGGAACATCTGCAAGCAGTCATAAATTTAAAGACCGTAATGATTTAGTTACTAGTTTTAAAGATTTAGACTTATTAAATAACAACTGGGATACAGCTCAACAAGGTAATTTTAATCAAGGGGCAGTAAGCATCCCAAGTAATGAAACCATTAAGCATTACGTAGGCTTTAAAGCTGTTTTGCAAAACAATAATTATGGCAATTCTATTAATAGGATTTTAGTTTATTTGAAAACTAAAAATTTAACAGAAGCCCAATTAATTATTTTTGAAAAAGGTTCTAATATGGCTGAATTTTTAGACCAAATAACTGACTTCAGACAATAAATAAAGCATAGCCCGTAAGCTGTATTTATTTTTGCACCTAGTTTTAACTAGGTGTTTTTTTGTGGTTAAAAAAAAAGGTTCACCTATACTTTATAAATTCATTTAGCACTCTATCAATTTGCACCTGGGCGTATACGCTTTGTGTAATTTTTACGCTACTATGCCCCATCATTTTACTGGTGCTTTCCATACTGTAACCTTTGCTAATACAAATCATTCCAAATGTTTTGCGCCCTGTGTGCGTTGTTAAATATTTATTGATACCTACAATGTTAGCAATCTCTTTTATATAACGATTATACGTTTGATTACAGAGCTGTGGTAGCTCGTAATTGTATTTTGATAGTAATTGTATTGCATTTGTATTTAGTGGTATTAGAGCCTCTGTTTTGGTTTTTTGGCGGTTCATTTTATACACTAAATGAGTTTTGTTTTTTATCACTTTATTAATAATTTTTTCTTTATTAAAATTCATCAAATCTATGTAGCATAGCCCTGTGAGGCATTGTAATATATATAAATCTCGAACTTTGTTTAATGTATCATTTGTAAAAATATGACTTTGTAGTTTTATTAATTCATCACCAGTTAATGAAATTATCGGCTTTGGTTTTTCACGCTTGTATATGATTTCTTTTAGTGGGTTATGTTTAATAATTCCTTTTATCACAGCATAGCTAACGGCTTGCCTAAGCACACCAAATATTTTGCTAGTATGTTGTTTGCCAAAACTTTTTTTTGTTTCGCACCAAGTAATTAATTTGTTTGCTAAATCGCAATCAACTTCGTGCATTTCAATTTTTGTTACCCGAGATATGAGTAAAAAATTTAGGATATGTTTTTCGGAAATTTCAATTTTTTCCACTGTTTTTTTACTTAATGGTTCTTCGGTTATTTTCTTCTTTACAAAATCCTTTAATACTTCAACTAAAAAGTGTTTCTTTTGCCCTTCATTCATAGCATTTTGAAGCGTGTACACACTAAGTTCATTTTTTTTATTAACGTCGATAGCGGTGGTTAAAATCTTTGATCGTATCCGACTAAGTTCACAATTATGAAGTACAGCGTTTGGGCTATTAATTACTTGCGCTTGCGTGCTATCCCATTGTTCGGGTTTAACAAACACACCAGTACTGTATTCTTTTCTATCGCCAGTAATTGTAACCCTTACATAAATAGGGGCTTCGCCTTTTTTGTTGATTTTTTTCTTTAAATGGTAAAATAAAATTTTCATGGTATTTAGTATCATATAGCAAGTTTAGGACACCGATAAGGTAAAGGCTTAGACACCGAATATTACCCCTTATTGATACTCACTTATAACAAATGCTATGTTTATAAAAACTAAAAGGAACTAAAAAGCCCACGGACAGTGGGCTTTTGTTAGCACTTGATTTTTTCCAGCTCCCTCTCCTGGGCTCGAACCAGGGACCCCATGATTAACAGTCATGTGCTCTAACCAGCTGAGCTAAGAAGGAATCTTTTCCTAATAAAGGAGGGCAAATTTAATATCTATTTTGTAAATAAACA
>JANYGR010000345.1 GCA_025359355.1 Bacteroidota bacterium
ATGCGACTCTACCAAATGCGTATAATCAATCGCTGTTTTTACCATCTCACTATCACCCGCATAAATCGCTTGTTCAATAGTGTGATTTTCGTTAAGCTCTGGTTCCTGACTTAAAAACGAAATGCGTAATTCTTTACGAAACGCAACTTCGCCACTATCAGGGATTTCGATACCTTGAAGGATTTTAAATAAGGTAGATTTACCTGAACCGTTTTTAGCAATAAGCGCTACTTTATCGCCGTAGTTAATTCCAAAATTAATATTTTTAAAAAGGACTTTATCGCCAAAACTTTTACTTAATTGATTTACTGAGAGAAGATTCATTGATTTTTGATTATAGAATTGAGAGTAGTTATAAGGTCTTTGATTACGAATTAAATACGAATGTACGAATCTGTGTATGATAGATTTTGTAAAATTGCATTTGTATATTCGTATTGATTCGTAATCATATTAGTTTTTTAAATTTTTTTCGATAAGGTATCGCAATTTATCCTTCGTTAAGTTTGAATTAATTTCGCCATTAACTGTAAGAGATACAACACCTGTTTGCTCTGATACCGTAATTGCAATAGCATCTGTTGTTTCGGTAATACCAACCGCTGCGCGATGACGCATTCCGAAATTAGAAGGAAAATCTTCTTTCTCGGTAACAGGTAATACACAGCGAGCGGCAACTATTCTATTGTCTTTTATAATAACAGCACCATCATGCATGGGACTATTTTTATAAAAAATATTTTCAAGCATTCGGTCTGTCAATGCTGAATCTACAGGCTCTCCCGTGTTCACATAAAATTTCAAATCCGATTTTTTAGAAATAATAATTAAAGCGCCCGTCTTTGTTTCGCTCATAACAAAGCAAGCGTCAATGATCGCATCTGCATCTATCATAAATTTAGATGATGTATTAGCGTCTGTCGAAAAATTAAATAATGTTTTCCAATTCTTATTTTTCAAAAATTCGTTAGAACCTATATATAATAAAAATTTACGGATTTCCTGCTGAAACACCACCATAATGGCAATCACACCCACATTAATAAATTTTCCTAAAATAGAACCAAGTAGTTTCAGTTCAAAAGCACGTACTATAATCCACACCACATAAATCAGAGCCAAGCCTATAAATACATTAACAGCAGCCGTACCTTTTACCATTTTATAAAGCTGATAAAGGATAATAGCCACCAATAAAATATCAACCACATCAGTGATACCGAAGCTAATAAATAAAATATGTAAGGATGGTAACAAGCCTATAAAGATAAGGGTTTATGTGGTAATACATATTTTGATTTAACAATATTTTGGGCGTGCCCCCTTGCACAAAGAACAGGCGCAAGGGTCGGGCTGTCGCTACAAGTCCGCAGCCCAAAAGGAACAGGGCTTTGCGGGCTTTTCACTTGCATCCCTCACGCAGATGCAGTTTAAGCAAAAACATTTTGGCATAAAGTTTCAATAAAGCCTTTTAATAAGTAAAAAGAATGCATATTTTTGTGTAAACATCAATTAAAACAACCACATGATAACGATTGAAAAAATAGTTTTTCCACATAAAATAACTGAGTTCATCGACTTTCCCCACGATTTATATAAAAACGATCCGATGTATGTTCCCGAAATATTTTTGGGACAAAAGGATTTATTAAACCCCAAAAAACATCCTTTTTTTGAGCACTCAAAATTAGATATGTTCTTGGCTTATAAAGACAGCAAGGTTGTTGGGCGTATTGCTGCTATACGTAACAACAACCACATTGCATTTACAGGAAAACAAGAAGGTTTTTTTGGTTTTTTTGAGTGCATAGAAGATTTTGAAGTGGCAAAAAAATTATTTGATGCAGCAATGGATTGGATGAAAAAAGAAAAATTAATAGGCATTGTTGGCCCAACTAATTTTTCTACCAACGAGCCCTTTGGCATGCTAATAGATGGTTTTGATATGCCTGCCATGATGAGTACGACATATAACAAACAATATTACGATGCGTTTTGCAAACAGTATGGCTTTGTAAAAAAAGTAGATTTTTATGCTTACATCATTCGCCCCGAAAGTGTTTCAGAAAAAGCAGTGAAGTTATCAGATGCCTTTGAAGCACGCTTAAAAACAAAAGGCATCACCATCCGACCTATCTCTATGAAAAATTATGAGAAGGAATCAGAAAACGCGAGCGCTGTATATAACGCTGCTTGGGATAAAAACTTAGGCTTTGTGCCAATGACGCATAATGAGTTTATGCACCTAACAAAAGAAATGAAAATGATTGTTGACCCCGATTTATGCTTAGTTGCAGAGTGTGAAGGAAAAATGGTAGGCTTTGCATTTGCATTACCAAATATCAATCAACTACTTATCAAAATTAAACGCGGACGTTTATTACCTTTCGGAATTTTTAGATTATTGTTTCAACGCAAAAAAATCAACACCTTACGTGTGGTTGTTTTAGGGGTAATTGAAGGGTATCGTAAGTTAGGCATAGAAGCCATTTTTTATTCTAAAATCATTACCAATGGTAAAGCTCGAAATATGCAGTATGCCGAAGCATCTCTTATTTTAGAAACCAATGAAATGATGAATCAGGGGCTTAAAAACATCAACGCCGAAGTGTATAAAACATCGCGTTTGTACGAAATGGCAGTAAAATAAAGCCTTATAGCATGTCATCTCAAAAATCAACGCTTGATACACTTACTAAAAAACCACGTTTTCATCTATTAAAGACCTTATCACCTTTAGATATGGTAACGATTTTTTATATTGTTATCTCAACGTTATACATGTGTATTGGCGCATCCAAGCTAGAAGACATGTCATTTCATATCCTCGTGAGGGTAGCTATTTTGGGTCTTATTGGATTACTTGTTTTTTTAAACAATAAGTATTCCAATGGTTTTATGTCGTTTTTAAAAAATTTATATCCTCTTATTTTTATCAGTTTTTTTTATACCGAAACAAGTTACCTCAAAAATATTTTTATTGGCACTAACCTCGATGCTCAAGTTGCTCATTTAGAATCGTATTTATGGGGTTGTCAACCGAGTTTGATATTCTCTCAAATCGTTCCACAGCCTTGGTTTTGTGAGCTTATGAATATTTGTTATTTCTCATATTACCTTATTACATCTGGTGTATGTTTAGCTATTTATTTCAAAAACAGAGCTGAGTCCTATGAAAGTATATTTATTGTCATCTGCTCTTTTTACCTGTATTACATCTTGTTTGCATTGATTCCAGTAGCAGGGCCTCAGTTTTTTTTCGAATATACAGAAGCAGAACCTACCTATTTTTTTGGGAAAATAATGCATTATATTTTAATCAATGCCGAAGAGCCAACTGGTGCGTTTCCGAGCTCCCACGTGGGCGTTTCATTAATTTTAAGTTACGTGGCTTTTAAACATCAAAAAATGGTATTTTATATCAGTTTGCCATTTGTAATAGGCATTTGCTTTGCTACCGTTTATTTAAAAGCTCATTATTTAGTGGACGTTATTGGGGCTTTCATAAGTGTTCCTATTTTTATAGCCATTAGTACGTATCTTTATCAAAAGCTATTATCTTTGTCACCAAAAACACTTAATATATAATTTTGTTAAACGTTAGTAAAATAGTTATAGCATTTTTTTGTTGCTTTTTTATATCGTATATATTTATACTATCGCCTGTATTACTTTGGACACAAAACGGCATTAAATACGAAGTACATCAAAAAATTACTACAAATCCTTTTGACTCTGAATTTACTTTTTTGTTTTTTAATGAAACTGCATTTAAATCTATAACTTGGGTAGATGAAAGCGAACTGGTTGTAAATAGCGTTTTATATGACGTCATAGAGGTTTGCAAAAAAGAAAACGGAGATCGTATTATTAAAGTGTTTGCTGATAAAAAAGAAAAAACAATTATCAATATACTCGCTGATAGTTCTAATCAAAATTCTTCAGCAAAAAAATGTATGTATTTTTTATTTCAACTTTTTTCTCAATTTCACTTACCAAATAAATCATTTAACTCGTTTAATCATTTCATTCTGATTTGTAATAATTTCGATTATTTAAATCAGTATTCTTTTATTTACTTCACACAAATATCCAAGCCCCCGAAATTGGCTTAGTTTCTCAGATTTCATCTATTATAAAAGCTATAACGCTTTCAATTGATCTTGCATAAACATGCAGGAAATATCTTATTTATTAAACCAATTTATTATTTAACTATGAAAAAAATATTCATACTATTATTAGTATCCCTCATTAGTTCGTTAAACGCTCAAAACGAATTGACAGGAAAAATAACTGATCTAAAAAACAACACTGCTTTAGTAGGTGTTACTGTTTATATTCCTGATTTGAAATTAGGCGCAACCACAGATGCTGATGGGAAATATTCGATAAAGAATATTCCTCACGGAACTTTTCTTGCTGTCGCAAGCTTTCTTGGTTATGCTTCACAAACAAAGGAAGTAACCCTTAAAGAATCAGCTACTATTGACTTCATATTAGAAGAATC
>JANYGR010000364.1 GCA_025359355.1 Bacteroidota bacterium
CCTGTATAACGGATATATTCTTTATACAGGTTACCAAGGCGGTCAACGTTTTGCTACACCAAAAGAAGTAATGGCTAAAAAACCAGAAGATATTTTATCACATGCTATTCATGGTATGTTGCCAAAAGGTCGTTTAGGAAGAACTTTAAATACCAATATCCGTATTTTCGCAGGTACTGAACATGGTCATGAAGCACAACAACCTAAAAAAGTAGATTTAAGTAAAATAAAGTAATTATAAATTAAATGGAAGTAATTAATACATCTGGCCGCAGAAAAACTTCAGTTGCTCGTGCTTACGTAACAGCAGGTTCTGGAAACATCGAAGTAAACGGAAGAGATTACAAAGAATATTTCAAAACTCCAACTTTACATTATTATGTAACTCAATCGCTTATGGTTTCTAACCTGCGCGAAGCTTATGATGTGAAAGTAAATGTAGCTGGTGGTGGAATTACAGGTCAGGCACAAGCTATCCGCTTAGCAATTGCTAAAGCGTTAGTTGAAATGAATGCAGAGTTAAAAAAAGATCTTCGTGCAGCAGGTTTAATTACCCGTGATCCACGTATGGTGGAACGTAAGAAATTCGGTCAGAAAAAAGCTCGTGCACGTTTTCAATTCAGCAAACGTTAATATTTATAATAGATACTAAAAATATGTCAAATACAAAATTCAACGATTTATTAGAAGCAGGTGCACATTTTGGTCACTTAAAAAGAAAATGGAATCCAGCAATGGCTCCTTATATTTATGCCGAGAAAAACGGTATTCATATTATTGACTTAAACAAAACAGTTGCTAAAATTGATGAAGCATCAGCTGCATTGAAACAAATTGCTCGTTCAGGTAAAAAAATATTATTCGTAGCTACAAAAAAACAAGCTAAGGACATCGTAGCAGAAAAAGTAAAAGGTGTTAATATGCCTTATGTTACTGAGCGTTGGCCAGGTGGTATGTTGACTAACTTTGCAACTATCCGTAAGGCAGTTCGTAAAATGGCTCAAATTGATAAAATGGCTACTGACGGAACATTTGATAATATTTCTAAAAAAGAAAAATTACAAATTTCTCGTGAACGTGCTAAATTAGAAATGAACTTAGGTTCAGTTGTTGATTTAACTCGTTTACCTTCAGCTTTATTTATTGTTGATATCACTAAAGAACATATCGCAGTTGCAGAAGCAAAACGTTTAAACATTCCAATTTTTGCAATCGTTGATACGAACTCTAATCCTAACTTTGTGGATTATGCAATTCCGGCTAATGATGATGCTTCAACTTCTGTAGCGTATATCGTTGACTTAATGTGTAAATCAATCACTGAAGGTTTAGGTGAGCGTAAAATGGATAAAGAAGCAGGTGTTTTAGAAGAAAAAGAAGGACACAGCTCTAAAGAAGAAGCAGAGGAATTAGCTGAAGGTGTTAGTGTTAAAGGCGCTAAAGCTGAAGACGAAAATTCTCGTAAACCAACGGCACGTAAAAGAACAACAGCGAAAAAATAATTTTTCACTACTATAATTTTAACGGCCGTTCCTCATAAGGGAAGGCCGTTTTTTTTAAACATAAATTAATAACAAAAATTAAAAATAAACACAATGGCAGTAACAGCACAAGAAGTAAACAAATTACGTCAACAAACCGGAGCAGGTATGATGGATTGCAAAAAAGCATTAGAAGAAAATAATGGTGATTTTGAACAGGCAATTGATTATTTACGTAAAAAAGGCGCTAAAGTAGCGGCTAATCGTGGAGATAGAGATTCTAAAGAAGGAGTTGTTTTAGCAAAAACAACAACTGATGGAAAAAGAGGTGTATTAATTTGGATCAACTGCGAAACTGATTTCGTAGCTATCAATGCTGATTTCATCGCTTTTGCTGATTCTATCGCAACTATAGCTTTAGATAAAAATGCAAAAACTAAAGAAGAAATTTTAACATTACCATATAACAACGATATTACTGTTGGCGATAAATTTATGGAGCAAGTTGGTAAAATTGGAGAGAAAATTGAAATAGGATTTTATGAAGTAATTACTGCTGAAAAAGTTTCTGCTTATATTCACCCAGGAAACCGTGTGTCTGTAATCGTTGGTTTTAACAAAGATGTAGCTGATGAAGTAGGACGCAACGTAGCAATGCAAGCAGCAGCTATGGCTCCTGTAGCTTTAGATAAAGAAGGTGTTACTCCAGAAATGTTAGAAAGAGAATTAGAAATTGCTCGTGAAGTAATTCGTGCAGAAGGTAAACCAGAAGATATGGTTGAGAAAATTGCTCAAGGGAAAATTGCTAAATTCTATAAAGAATCTACCTTATTAAACCAAGAATTTATTAAAGACAATAAAATGACAGTTGCTCAATACCTACAAAGTGTTGATAAAGGCTTAACGGCAACGGCATTTAAGCGTTACGCATTATCTTAGTTTTATTAAAATCCCGATTTATTCGGGATTTTTTTTGTTCTTTTTTTAAGAAACTTCACTAAATTTAATTTGTTGGTGATAATATCAACAAATGCTAATATGATTAAAAAATCAAAAAAATATTTAATAATAGGATTTGTAAGTTTTATTCTAATTTGGGGATGCGAAGAGTTTTTTAGACGAGTAATTGGTGGTTTTGCAGGCAGTTTCCCTTATGCTGAATCGTGGACAATTCACGCTCCTGAAAGTGAAGTATTGGAAGTAATTAATGAAATGAAACAGGAAAATCATTCTTTACAACCGCCAAATGACACTAATGTTATAGCTAAAAGAGATACAAGCCTGAAAGAATATGCAGATAGATGGCTATACATATATTTTTATTATGAAGACACCAAAGAAATTCTTTACACAACAATATCTCCTATAAGTCCTAATTTTACCAGTTTTGCTTTATATTGTATAAAAAATACAGAAGGAATACATACAATCAAGCTAATAAATAAAGACTATTGGTTTATTGAAAATAGGTTACAAATATCGAAATTTAAAAAACGAATCATAGATGAAATTACACAAAAAATAGAAACAAGAAAAAAAACGAATAAATATTTTTATAAAAAATAAAATGTATATCTATTGATGTTAAATCAATAAAAATTAAAAGTAAAGCATAAATAAAAATTAGGTAAAAAAAATGTCTCACTTAATTCAATAAATATTAAAATCTCAATACAAAAACGCTATGAAATATAAACGTATACTTTTAAAATTATCAGGCGAAGCCCTTATGGGAAATAAAGGTTTTGGAATCGATCAAGAAAGATTGATGGAATACGCTGCCGAAATTAAATCGGCTTACGATGCAGGTTGCCAAGTTGCTATTGTTATTGGGGGTGGTAATATCTTTAGAGGTATACAAGCTGAAAAAGGCGGAATGGATCGCGTACATGGCGACTATATGGGCATGTTAGCGACGGTGATTAATTCTATGGCAATACAATCGGCCTTAGAAGGATTGGGTGTACAAACACGCTTACAAAGCGCAATTAAGATGGAGCAAATTTGTGAACCATTTATTCGACGTAAAGCAGTTCGCCATTTAGAAAAAGGACGTGTGGTTATTTTTGGTGCAGGTACTGGAAACCCTTATTTTACAACAGATACAGCGGCAACTCTACGTGCTATCGAAATTGAAGCAAATGTTATTTTAAAAGGTACACGTGTAGATGGCATATATACAGCTGATCCAGAGAAAGATCCTTCTGCAACTAAGTATGATACTGTGAAGTTTGAAGAGGTTTATAATAAAGGGCTTGAAGTAATGGATATGACTGCCTTTACGCTTTGTAAAGAAAATAATTTACCTCTGATTGTGTTTGACATGAACAAGAAAGGGAATTTACAAAATTTATTGATGGGTGAAAAAGTAGGGACCTTAGTTGTGGCGTAATGTTTCTAATCAATTAATATAATCGATTTTATTTTCATAGGGATTAAATTAAAAAGCCTTAACAAGAACTGTTAAGGCTTTTTAATTTATTTTTAGTAAAAAAATTATTTTACTCGCTCCATATATTCACCTGTTTCTGTATTGATTCTGATTTTTTCTCCTTGTTCAATAAATAAAGGAACTAATATTTTAGAACCATTACCAATCTCAGCTGTTTTTAATGATTTACCCGCACCTGTTTCTGTGTAAGTAACTAAAACTTCTACGTGCTTAGGTAGTTCAGCATTAATAGGTTCATTGTTATCATCAAAAAATACTTTCACAATCATTTCTTCTTGCAAAAAACGAATTGCTTCACCAAATAAATATTTGGGGATTGCTTGTTGTTCATAAGACTCTTGATTCATACAAATTAAAGAATCGCCTTCTTCAAATAAATATTGTAATTCATGTAATTCAACTCGAACAAATTCAATTTTTTCTCCTGAACGAAAACGAATTTCACTTTGTTTACCAGTTTTTACATTTCTACTTTTTACAGAGTAAATTGCATTTCCTTTTCCTGGCGTAATATGATCGTAATCAACAATCATTACTAATTCGTTATTATATCTTATGAATGCGCCTTTTGAAATATCTGATGTTGTAGCCATGTGTTAATGTTATTTATAAAAAGTTATTAAAGTAAGTATTAGTATCCAAAGTGTTTTAAATTCATATCATTGTTACGCCAGTCTTTAGCAACTTTAATAAATATTTCTAAAAATATTTTTTTGCCAAAAAAGGTTTCTGCTTCCAAACGGGCTCTGGTAGCCATTTTTTTAAGAGCTTCGCCTTTGTGTCCTATAATAATTCCTTTTTGACTTTCGCGTTCTACTAAAATATCTGCTTGAATTTTAATAATCGTTTCTTCGTCTTTAAATGAATTTACGATTACTTCCACGCTATAAGGAATTTCTTTTTTGTATTGTAATAATATTTTTTCGCGAATAATTTCTGAAACGAAAAATTTCTCTGGTTTATCTGTCAACGTATCTTTATCATAAAATGCTTCGCCAAATGGCAGTAATTCAGTGATGCGGTACATCACCGTTTCTAAATTAAATTTCTTAAGCGCGGAGATTGGAATAATTTCGGCGTTTGGTAATTTTTCTTTCCACTCGGCTAATTTTGTATCAAGTACTTCTTGAGTGGCTAAATCTATTTTATTTAATAATAATAAAATTGGAGTAGTTGTATTTTTTAATTTTTCAAGATAAGATTCTTCAAGTTGAATATCTTCATAGATATCTACAATCAATAAAAACACATCTGCATCGCTAAACGCCGAAATCACAAATTGCATCATTTTTTCTTGCAACTTATAATTGGGTTTTAAAATACCAGGCGTATCAGAAAATACCATTTGATAGTTTTCTCCGCTTACAATGCCCATAATACGATGGCGGGTTGTTTGCGCTTTAGAGGTAATAATACTTAAGCGCTCGCCCACTAATACGTTTAGAAGGGTTGATTTGCCCACATTAGGGCAACCAATAATGCTTACAAAGCCTGATTTATGAGTAGAAAGTGAAATAGTTGTAGTTTTTATTTGTTTACAAAGAAAAGAATTATATCTTTGCACCGCAATAAAAAAGCGTTCTTTTTAAAATTAAAATTTTTACCCTAAATGCTTCGGCATTTAACACATATTGCGGGATAGAGCAGGGGTAGCTCGTTGGGCTCATAACCCAAAGGTCGGGTGTTCGAATCACTCTCCCGCTACCAACGGAAAAGCCTTACAGAGATGTGAGGCTTTTTCTTTTTACTTCTTTTTATAGTTCCTTTATGCTTCATTCATAAAGTTTAATGGAGAGGAAGCTTAGGAGGTATGTATGGATTTATTAATTCTGATAGTTTTAGAAGTAGTTCAATAACTTTTTTTCGAAATCTTCGTGAGTTCTCATAGGATTAAAGTAATTTTATGACCGAATAAAAAAAGATTTGGGTTGCATTAGATGTGAAACGAAATAAAAGATGACCATTATCAAATACATTATATTTTTAGTAGCATTAAGTTACCGATATTTTGCTTGTCAATGCCCATTAACAGCATTAAACGAAGCTGAAACCAATAAATATGATATTGTTTTTAAAGGAAAAATTTCTTCCGTTAAATTATCAAAAGAACGAAGCGAAGCTCTATTTACCATACAGGAATTATACAAAGGTCCTATAGGTGAAACATTCACGATTTTATTTAATGATGCCGATGAGTGTAAATTAGAACTTCAGGCAGGCGATGAATGGATTATTTATGCCAATTTTAGGCAAGTAAAAAATGCGCAATTAGATTTTTGTAGCCGTA
>JANYGR010000366.1 GCA_025359355.1 Bacteroidota bacterium
GGAATAGAAATGGGATCGGTTTGAATGAAGTCTGTATTATTAAACTGAAGGTATTTTTCATCCAATAATTCTTTGATATCTTTTAAATGCTTCACCATTCAAAGGTATATAAAATCATCATATAATAATTCGAATAAATAATTACAACACAATGAGAGCTTACAATAAATTAATAGGTTACGCTATTTGTCCCTCATTGCTAGGCGCAAAGCAATCTCAAATAATACGATGCGTGAGATTGCTTCGTAAAGGAACACTCGCAATGACTTGGCGATGAAAAGTGCAGCATTATATATGAAGCGGAGTGGGTTAATGTATTTCATTTGTAAACAAAACACATGACAGATTTTAAAATACTTAGGAACAAGTGTAGGAATGAATTTATATTAAAATAAACTCTTCAAACGAATCTGTTTTTGCTTTATCAATCTTATAGTTACCATTGCTTTCTTTGGTAATAATAACACTATCAAAACCCAATTCATTCATTTTTTCAATAGTAGCTAATTCTCCTTCTTTTAATGAAAATACTTTTCTTAATAGCCAATCTGAAAGAGCTTTGTTCGGATTAGTCATTAATGCTTTTGAATTATCTTGACAAACTTTCGCTTTTAATTTTTCACCACTCGGAACTTTTAAATTAAATTCTCTTTTTAAATATAATTCACTATAATATTATTTAAGGAGTCTTCATGTTCATGTAAAATCATTTTACTAACCAATATTTCTATTTTGTATTCAATTTCTTTTTTTGTATTCAACTTCTCTAAAAACATAAAATCTGACTCATTACCTAATTCAAATAAATTAAAATAAATCTCTGCTTTCATCTCATCACCATAATTATTATTTTTCACACTTAAATATTCTTTAAAATATGAAATCTTATTTTTTATATCTAACATATTTCTTTAGTTAAATGATATTCTTTAGTTTCTTTTGATTTAATTATTTTCTCAACAAATTTCAGATTTTTAATCGGATTTTCAATAGTTAAAAAAGTTGGCGTATCATTTAAATTTAACACCAATGAAATGATATAGTCATCCGTATATTCAATAGCTTTTTTATATTCATTTTCAGTCAATCTAAATCTGCCCTTTTTCTCTCTTATTCCTTTTACTTCAGCTAAAAAAGAATTTTCATTTACATTTATTTGAAAATCATATCCGTCTCCATAAAGCCTAGCATCATCTAGTTTTCCATCTTTAAAAACATCTATTAAATTATAATTATTAATAAAATAAAGTTCAGCCTCTAATCCTGTTTCTTGAAGTTTTTTAAATCTTGATTTTACTATTGGCAGTACTTCTACAAAAACACCTTTTATTTTATAGTTTTCTTGTAAGTATAATTTTACAATATTTGTATAACCTTTTACATTTTCATTTCCAAAAAGACTATCTATTAGTAACTTTCTGTGGATATACGTATCTCCCTTTTGCCACCAACCACTTCTTCCATTGCTTGGAAAAAAAGGGTCAAACAAGTCCATTCTGTTTTTCACTGTTCCAATCGAATCAGCAATCCCTATTTCAACAAAATATTTATAAAATGAATTCTTTGTTTTAAATCCAAATTCAGAAATGAAATCATCACTGAATTTTGATAATCCATATCCTATCAAATTTAATATTTCATAATTTTTGTGTTTACTTCCGGAATTTTCCATCTTAATTTTTTAAATTAAATAATATTACAATTTTTTCTTTGTGTAAATAAACTACAAGTAAATATAAAACAAAAACGCCCCACATTTCTGTGAGGCGTTTTATAATTTATAATGTAAGTGTTCGACTGCTACTTCTCGACTTCGCTCGAAGTGACAGAACTAAATGATGATTACATCATTCCACCCATTCCGCCCATGCCTGGGTTACCCATTGGCATTGCTGGTGCATCTTCTTTTTTCTCAGCTAATACACAGTCAGTAGTCAATAACATAGCTGCAACTGATGCGGCGTTTTCTAAAGCGATACGGCTTACTTTAGTAGGATCAATTACACCCGCTTTTAATAAGTTTTCGTATTTCTCAGTACGCGCGTTGAAACCATAATCATCTTTTCCTTCTTTTACTTTTTGTACAACAATAGAACCTTCGATTCCACAGTTAGCACAAATTTGGCGTAAAGGCTCTTCAATAGCACGACGTACAATTTGAATTCCAGTATTCTCATCATCATTTAACCCTTTCAATTTATCTAAAGATGCAATGGCACGAATATATGCAACACCACCGCCCGGTACAATGCCTTCTTCAACTGCTGCACGAGTAGCTGCTAACGCATCGTCCACACGGTCTTTTTTCTCTTTCATTTCTACTTCAGTAGCTGCACCAACATAAAGAACTGCAACACCACCTGCTAATTTAGCTAAACGCTCTTGTAATTTTTCTTTATCGTAATCAGAAGTCGTAGCTTCGATTTGTGCTTTGATTTGATTGACACGCGCTGTGATATCTGCTTTTTTACCAGCACCACCAACAATCGTTGTGTTGTCTTTATCAACTGTTACTTTTTCTGCTTTACCTAAGAACGTTAAATCAGCGTTTTCTAATAAGAATCCTCTGTCTTCAGCGATAAAGATACCACCTGTTAAGATCGCTAAATCTTCTAACATCGCTTTTCTTCTATCACCAAAGCCTGGAGCTTTAACAGCACAGATTTTTAAGTTAGAACGTAAACGGTTAACCACTAATGTTTGTAAAGCTTCTCCGTCGATATCTTCCGCAATAATTAAAATTGGTTTGCCTGTTTGTACTGCTTTTTCTAATACAGGTAATAATTCTTTCATCGAAGAAATTTTCTTTTCATAAATTAAGATCAATGGGCTTTCTAAAACAGCTTCCATTTTATCTACATCCGTAATGAAATATGGAGAGATGTAACCTCTGTCAAATTCCATCCCTTCAACAACCTCAACAGTTGTATCTGTTCCTTTAGCTTCTTCAACTGTAATAACACCTTCTTTTTTTACTTTAGCCATTGCTTCAGCAATTAGTTTTCCGATAGTACTATCGTTGTTTGCAGAGATAGTAGCAACTTGCTCAATTTTTTTATTGTCGTTACCAACTACTTGAGATTGTTTTTTCAAATTCTCAACAACTGCTTCAACCGCTTTGTCGATACCGCGTTTCAAATCCATTGGATTAGCGCCAGCAGCAACGTTTTTTAAACCACCTGTAACGATAGCTTGCGCTAACACAGTAGCAGTTGTTGTTCCATCACCTGCTGCATCAGCCGTTTTAGAAGCAACTTCTTTTAATAACTGCGCACCCATGTTTTCAACTGGGTTCGATAATTCGATTTCTTTTGCAACTGTTACACCATCTTTTGTGATTTGTGGTGAACCAAATTTTTTGTCAATAATAACGTTACGTCCTTTTGGACCTAAAGTTACTTTTACTGCATTTGCTAATGCATCAACTCCGCGCTTTAATGCGTCGCGAGCTTCGATGTTAAATGATATGTCTTTTGCCATTTTT
>JANYGR010000045.1 GCA_025359355.1 Bacteroidota bacterium
GTAATTTCTGAATTAAATTTAATAAACTCTTCTACGATCACTTCTTTGTAATCGCCACGAGAGCCTTCCATCGCGTAATTCCACGATTTTTCAACGTCTTGTTCTGTTTTAACAACGCTTTGCCCTTTACCACTACTGCTCATCAATGGCTTCACCACACAGGGAATTCCAATGGTTGACACCGCGTTTTTAAATTCTTCTAAGGTTGTTGCATATAAATAATTAGCAGTTCTTAATCCTAATTCTTTTGCTGCTAAATCTCTAATGGCTTTGCGATTCATAGTAAAATTAGCTGCTTTAGCGCTTGGAACCACTGTAATACCTTGTTTTTCATAATCGTAAAAACGTTCTGTACGAATGGCTTCAATTTCGGGCACGATTAAATCGGGGTTATGTTTAGCAACGATTGCATCTAAGGCTGCTCCATCTAACATATTAATGATTTCGCATTCATGCGCCACTTGCATAGCTGGCGCGTCTTTGTAGGAATCAACTGCTATTATATATTGTCCTAAACGTTGCAGAGCAATGACTAATTCTTTCCCTAATTCTCCAGACCCGAGTAATAAAACTTTTTTTTGCACCATGATATTGAACTAAATTTTTTAAAAACTAATTTTAATTGTTGCAGGAAGATGATCTTTTAATACGCCAAAATATAAACCATATCCAACCACTAAACCAATTGACCCCCCTATTAATGCTTGTATACGGCGTTTGCCTCGAGCTACTCGTTCGTATCCTAAAATGTAGGCATCATGTTCGATGTAATTAGGATTACTAATGGTGCTGTGTTTTATTTTCACCTTCGTAATACCGCTCAAACCCATATATCCGTATGGAAACACAGGCGCAAAAAACAATCCTAATCCGCCACTCACTAAGCCTGTTATTCCTGCACCAATTAAACAACCGCGGGCTTTAAAGCCTTTTCGTGCATCACGTTCTCCAAAAATATAATATTCCATTTCGTCGCGTGTAAAATAATTTCCATTGATAGAATCTTGAGAATAATAAAAATCTTTTAACCCAGTTCCATAACGCACACAATAAATTTCGTCGTATTCATAATGTAATTTCGCAGTGGGCTTCTCAGGATCAATAATAGTTACAGCGCCAATCAATGTATCAATAACATGTTCCACAACCTTATTTCCATTCATTAATAAAATGGTGTCTTTTGCTTGCGCCTTAATTGTGTGCGAAAACAAGCATAACATTATAAAACAGAAAAGAGTTGAGAGATTATTTTTTAGCATTTACAAGTTTACAAAAAATTAGGATAATAGAATAGTTACCAAATTAAATAGTTTGTTTAGAATATTGTTTAAATCAAAAGTTCTATTTTTGTAGAAAGAATGTTTATTGGAGCTTGAATTTAGGCAAATTGTTTTGTGCTAAAAACATTTTAAGCAGTATATTAATCACGTACATTTGTAATAACCAATATCCTAACTACTGTAGAAACTAATTAAAACTATGAAAAAATCTATTTTTATTTTGATAACCTTAGCTTTGACTTCAATAGTAGGTCAAGCACAAACAAATGTGTATCACCAATTTCCTGATTCAAATGCCCAATGGAGAGGAGAAATTTGGTATAAAAGTAGTACGACTACAGTAACTTATGATTCATATAGTTTGATTATTTCTGGTGATACAACTATTGGTTCCTTTGTTTATCATAAGCTTTACAAAAGCGGTAATGTATATACTCCGCCAGGTCCACCGTCGTCAATGTATTATTACAACAATATTTATGCTGGAGCATTTAGGCAAGACATCCCAAATAGAAAGGTTTATTTACATAAAAGCGGGGTGGATAATTTAGCCTATGATTTTAATTTGAATGTAGGAGATACTTTAAAAACTTGTTTAACAGGATATTCAGTAGGCGTTCGTATTTATTCAATTGACTCAGTATTAGTTGGCAACCAATACCATAAAGCATTTAATACTGGGTGTATAGGCACAGGTGGGTATTATAAACTCATAGAAGGTATTGGAAGCATGTTTGGCGCTTTCGAACCGATTGTTTGCCCTTTTGAAATGGGATCTGATTTATATTGCGTGAGAATTGGAACTACAACAGCTTGGGCATTATCCTCGCAATATAATTGCGATTTGGGGGCATCTATCCCAGATAATTTTATTAAAACAAACAAAGTAGTCATCTTTCAAAATCCGTTTTCGAACGAAACTACTTTAACGTTTAAAACAGTTTTAAATAAGGTGAATCTAATCATTTATAATTCCGCAGGACAAGTAGTAAAACAAATTAAAAATATTTCTGGGCAGTCATATATTTTGAATCGTGAAAATTTAGAAGCCGGTATTTATTTTTTAAGAGTATTGGAAAACAATAATGTTGTCGCAACAGAAAAATTTATTATTACTGATAACTAATTATTTTTTAAAAAAAATACTTGGCTATTTTTAAATATTGGTTACTAGTAAATAAAAAACGGGTTAGATTCAGAATAAAAGATTGTCTTTTTAGGAGCCCTCTTTTAATTTTGTCATATTACATAGTGAGAGATACTTGTAATAATAAGTGTTTTTAAGTTCTCGACTCCACTCGAACTGATAAAAACGCTTTTTAAACAGCCTCTTTTAATACTATTGACATCCTCATATAAAAATTGAAAATCAAACTAACCGCATTTTTAGACGATTTAAAAATGTGTATCTTTGGCCAATGCCTCGTTATTTTATACAATTAGCATACAATGGAGCGCCATACAATGGTTGGCAAGTGCAGGATAATACACCTCATACGGTGCAACAACTTATTCAAGAAAAATTATCAATTATCTTAGGAGAGCCAATCAGTATTGTGGGTTGTGGCAGAACAGACACAGGCGTGCATGCGAAAGATTATTATGCACATTTCGATTCAGCGAAAGCTAATTTACATTTAGAAGAATCAAATTGTGTTTACAAACTCAATAAAATTTTGCCTTACGAAATTGCTATCAAAAAAATTCAATTAGTAAGCGATACGGCTAATGCTAGATTTGACGCTGTTTGTAGAAGCTATGAGTATTTTATCCATCAGCGTAAAAACCCTTTTTTAACAAACACTTCCTATTATGTGCATGGCGATTTGAATATAAAAGCCATGAACGAAGCTGCTGTTTATTTATTAACGGTAGTTGATTTTACGAGTTTCAGTAAATTGAATACTCAAACCAAAACCAATAATTGCGCGGTAACTCAAGCAGAGTGGGTTAAACTAAATGATGATGAATTTGTTTTTAAAATAACCGCCAATCGTTTTTTACATAACATGGTGCGTTCTATAGTAGGTACCTTGTTACAAATAGGAAAAGAAAAAATGACCTTAGAAGAATTTAAAATAGTGATAGCTAATAAAAACAGGAGCGATGCCGGAATGTCGGTTCCTGCGCATGCCCTGTATTTAAGCCATATTCAATACCCTAACACAATATTCATCCATGGATAAGGAGAAAAAATCTGGCATTAATTTCGTATTAATTAAACGTATTTTATCGTATAGCAAACCGTATAAAAAATTATTTATACTAGCATTATTTCTTACGTTAACGTTAGCTGCTTTATCTATTGTTCGTCCACTTTTAATTAAAGAAGCCTTAAACTGTATAGGCATCGAAGATCCTACTGACAAAGGTTATCTATCAAAGACAGATAAACTCGCGTTTATGAATCGCATGGGATTGTTATTAGTGGCAGTATTAATTTTAGAAGCCTTATTACAATTTACAAATATGTATGTTACTAATTTATTGGGACAAAATATTGTGCTGGATCTGCGTAAGCAAGTATATAAGCATATCTTGAAATTAAAGAATACGTACTTTGATAATACACCCGTTGGAACACTTGTTACGAGAGCTGTTTCAGATATTGAAAGTTTAAGCGATGTGTTTTCGCAAGGCTTTATTGTGATTACAGGAGATATTTTAACCATTATTATTTTTATATCAGTGATGATATACACCAACTGGGCGTTGGCTTTGGTAACACTTAGCACAATCCCGTTATTATTAATTGCTACTAATTTATTTAAAAATGGCGTTAAAAAAACATTTACCGAAGTTCGAAACGCCGTTGCATCGCTCAATGCCTTTACCAATGAGCATATATCGGGCATGCGCATAGTGCAATTATTTAATAGAGAAAATATGGAGTATGATAAATTTAAAGAAATTAATCAAAAACATAAAATGGCTAACATCCGCTCTATATGGTATTACTCCGTATTTTTTCCAGTTGTAGAAATTTTATCAGCCATCTCTATTGCTTTATTTATGTGGTTTGCGGGACTAAAAGCTAACACCTATAATATACAATTAGGAGAAATTACGTTTTTTATTATGTTGATCAATATGGTATTTCGTCCTATTCGTTTATTGGCAGATCGATTAAATACGTTGCAAATGGGTATAGTGGCTTCTGATCGTGTGTTTAAGGTGATTGATAATCAAGAAGTCATATCCGAAACAGGAACAATTTCTGCTAAACACATAAGAGGTAACATAGAGTTTAAACAGGTATGGTTTGCGTATAAAGAAGAAAACTATGTCATTAAAAATTGTTCATTTTCTATTAACCATGGCGAAACTATTGCTATTATTGGCGCTACAGGGGCAGGCAAATCAAGCATCATTAATTTACTAAGTCGTTTTTATGAAATTAATAAGGGTGAAATTTTAATCGATGGTGTTTCTATTGCTAACTATAATTTAAATGAATTGCGCGAATCGGTTGGTGTAGTTTTGCAAGATGTGTTTTTATTTAGTGATAC
>JANYGR010000404.1 GCA_025359355.1 Bacteroidota bacterium
TTGATAACCTAAAATGTAACTAAAGTGCTGAACATTATTTACGAGGTCGTTTAGTTTAAATTCGAACGGCTTTGTTAGAGTGTTTTTATATTGATTGGAACCAAATATGGCAGGAGATATTTTACTCCAATCAATATAAAAACACTCTAACAAAGCCGTTCGCATTTTACTATCGAAACTTGCCAAAGGCAATATTTCTTCAAATAGCTTTCCGTTTACGTAAGGAAATTCAGCTAATTGTTCCTCCAAATTTTTAAAACGTTTATCATTTGGTGTATTTAATACTTGAAATAGTTCTTGAATTTTAGATGCTAAATCACTTCCATCTTCGTTGGTTCGTTGCTCAATAAATTCTTGAAACTGTTGCTTATTAAAAATGGTTGTATCTTCGGAAAACAAACAAAATAAAATACGAACTAAGTAAACTTCTAATGCATGTCCAGTGTAGCCAATTTCCTCTAATCTATCATGGAGTTTACCCATTAACTCCGCTGCTTTAATATTTGCAGGGTCTTGTTCTTTATAAACCTTTTTTTGATAACCTAAAATGTAACTAAAGTGCTGAACATTATTTACGAGGTCGTTTAGTTTAAATTCGATTACTTTTGCGCTTTCAATTCCTAAATCGGAATTGTCTTCTAAATCATATAGTTTAAACGTTTCAAAATCCGAAACTAAAATATACTTAGGTAATTCATGTTGTTTAAGGACGTGTAAATAATCTTTTGCTTGTTGGTAGGCTTTGTCAAGGTTCTTGCCTCGGCTTTTCATTTCAATTAAAATCGTTCCTTTCCAAAGCAAATCAATATAACCGTCTTTTTCATCTAGTTTTTTTACACGATGTTCAAACGTTGAAACTCGCTTACTACTAATACCAAATACATTAAAGAACTCCACTAAAAATGGTTTTGCGTCAGCTTCTTCATTTGAAGTGTCAGCCCATTCTTTAGAGAAGTGTAATGCTCTATCTTTTATTTCGTTCCAACTAAGTGCCATAAAAACTGAATAAGATATAAAAGTAAAAAAGTAATGGAATTAAATAGCTATAATTTGTAGCATTTTAAATTATTTCCTAACAAAAATACCATACGTCTATGGCTTCTGCGCCTTGACTTTTTTTGTTACTTTTTTTCGTCAAGAAAAAAAACGTAAAATAAAAACAAATACACTAGCTTCCAATAGCTATCATAATGTAACTTCATCAAAAAAATCATTTAACATTCCTTCACAAATCTCATGTACCTTTTTTAAACATGCTACGTTATTAAAGAAATAACAATAATTATTAATCTTTAAACCTTAGAAATCATGTCAACAACATCAGTAAATGACCCGAGCACCAATAATGGTGCAAATAGCAATGGACAAAATAAAAAAACTAAATCAACCAATGAAACAGGTCACAGCAAAAACGTAGCTAACCTTTTTAAGTATAACCTATTCCTCAATACCCTTGGTTCAACCTACAACCCAGCAAACTCAAACATTACCAAATCTGCCATATCAACCTTATACACCAATGCAGATGCAAAAGTAAACGGCACCAACACAACCTTCACCACCTGGAAAGAATCCACCAACCAAAGAGAAATAATCTTTAAAGAATTAAAAAAACTTTCCACAAAATTATTAGGAGCTCTGCAAAGTACAGGCACAGCCCAACAAACCATTGATGACTTTGCGTTTTTAGTAAAAAAATTCAGAGGCTCTTCTAAAAAGAAAAATACAACATCAAGCACAGGAAAGTTAGCGCAGCCCACCACACCATCAACAGATCCTGCACCAAGCGATACACCTCCTCCTACCAACCCATCAACATCTTCAGGTAATTCCACTTCCCAACAAAGTTTTGATAACCGAATTCAACACTTTTCAAAAATGATACTCCTTTTAGAAGGTCAACCTGTTTATACACCAAACGAAACAGACTTTCAAATACCATCTCTTCAATCTAAATTAACCACCATCACTAATCTCAACAACACGGCTAATACAAGCTATGCTAATTTAAAAGCCTCGCGTATTGATCGAAACACCTTTCTGTATACCTCCAACACAGGAGTGTTGGATATCATCAAACAATCCAAAGCATACATCAAAAGTGTGTATGGCGCAGATAGTCAACAATACCATACACCCGCTCCGCTGTATTTGTAATGCTGTGGCATAAAAAACTTACC
>JANYGR010000440.1 GCA_025359355.1 Bacteroidota bacterium
TTTGTAGATTGATTAAAAGTAGTTCCAATAACAAATCCTACTTCATTATTTCTCAGATCCATCTACAAATGAAGCATTGAAACAGATTGTTCTTTCAGAAATAAAAAAAGGAAAAGCTTGGTATTTAAAACGCAACGCAACGTATCAATACGTTACTTGTCATAATAGCAGTATCAATTTGCTTGATTATAAAGGGATTTGGTATGTTCCTAAATGTTTGGTAAATACCAATGAATGATAATGATTACAAGTTTGTGAAGCGGATTTACTAAAAAATAAAATGAATTTTTAGTATTCCTTCACTAAGGTTTCTAATGGTATATGTAGGTTCTCATAGAGCTTGCGAATCATTTTTAAATTTAATTTTCGTGTGTGATGAAAAATATCACTTACTCTACTTTTATAACCCAGTATAATTGCTAAATCTTGATTAGATAATCCTTGTTGCTCCATTCGATACTTGATAGCTTCTATTGGACTAGGCGCTTCAATAACAAAATGTTTGTTTTCATAGTCTTGAATTAATAAAGCTAAAACATCAGCCTCATTACTTTCTTTTGTTCCATGCTTTGCAGAAAATATTTCTTCAAATCTTTCTAAAGCTACATGGTAGTCTTTTTTCGTTTTTATAATTTTAAGTTCCATTACCTATTTTTTTATAATTTTTACTTTTACGATTCTTTATTTTTTCTTCTTATACATATCTACTGTTTCCCCATCCACCTTATCATATTGAGCATGAGTACCAATAAATTTTATAAAAATCCAACCTTTGTCATAATTTAATTCCGCTATCAATCTATAATCATTTCCGTTAATTTCAAAAATAGCTCTGTTATTTTTTATTGTTCTAGCTTTATTAAAATCCTTTGTAACATTATTTGGTTTTTTCCATTTCTTTGTTAAAATATCATTATACCATTTCTCTAGTGCATTCTTACAGTCTGGATGGGTGGTATAATAATCTACAATTGTCCCTTTATTATATATGTTCATTCCGCATTAATATGTTTCTACTGCAAATATACTAAGAAGTTACCAATTTGGTTATTTTTTTTAAGTTAAAACATATTTCGTAAATTTTAAACACCGAAGCATTACTAATACCATAAGATCCCTTTGCTCTGAATGATAGCCCGTGACTATATAAAAAATAAAACCGTAGCTAATTTAGTTACGGTTTTATTTTACGCTGTAGCTTTTGCAAAAAAACAGCGGAGCCTGTTTGGCATTAGCGTAGATTAGGCGTAGCGGGTGTATTTCCCGTTCCCAAATGTGGTTTAGTTAATCTTTATTTCAACTATATTGTTTGTATAGTTACTTAAAGATTTCAACTCTTCATCAATCTTCTTGTCCCATAAATATTGATTTTCTTTATTTTTAGAATGATTTGTTTCTTTATCATATATATATTGATGATCATTAAGAGCTTTGTTATTACTTCTTATTATTTTAGGAATCTCTTTTTCAGCAACTGCTTCGTTTTTAAAAACAGCTTCCATTAAAATTTTCCTTAATTTTCTGGTATAAAGTTCTGTAAAATCAAAGTGCTTTTGTTCATGATTTAAAAGATAATCAGATGGGTTCTTTTCTTTTTTCCATGATTCCTTTTTTATAAAACATGCTCTTATATTCATTTTAAGAGTTGATTTATCTGATTCTTCATATTTACAATAAATGGTGCTACAAGTTATTGCTTCATGATTAGATTCAGGTGGTTTTCCTTTGAAAAAACCCCAAATTAATTTTGTTTCTTCACTCCAAGGAATTATATCTTTTTCTTTATAAGGATTTTCTTGTTTATTAATTGTAAATGCCATAACGCAAAACAATACAATATACAAAATAAGTGTATTATTCTTTTTTAGTACCTGTTTTTCTTCTCCGCTCCGCTGTTTTTGCAAAGCTGTGGTAATTGTCGTTGCATTATTATATTCTATATTATCCATTAACTATTGCTTAATAAGGATTTTGCTTTCTAATAATTTTTCCAAATAGCTTAGGAAAAAAACGTTTGATTTTTACAGCTAATAATTCTTTACCACCAATTAAAACTTCTTCTTTATCAGTTATAATAGCCTTAATAATTTGCTGTGCGCAAGTTTCGGCACTCATGGCTTGTTGATGGCTTTCATCCATTTGATTGTGCGCAGTTCCATCTGCACTGATGGCATTGATTGATACAGAGGTTTTTATTTTGCCTGGACAAACCAGTAATACGCTTACACCTTTTTTTTCTACTTCTAAGCGCATACTTTCGAAATAGCCGTGAAGTGCGTGCTTAGCGGCAGAGTATGACGAACGTAAATAAAATCCGAATTTTCCTGCAATACTGCTAATCACCACAATTTTTCCTGTTTTGTTTTTTAGCATAAATGGTAAAACTGCTTTCGATAAATTAACAGCTGAAAAATAATTAATTTCAAATAAACGACGCTCTGTTTCGCTTGTGGTGTCAATAGATTCAGAGCGTTGACTTTGCCCACCATTATTAATTAATATGTCGATGGTTCCAAATTGATTGATTATTTGTTGAGCATATTCTTTAGCTTTGGAAGTATCTGCCAAATCGAATGGAAGAATTAAATAATGACCTTCCTTTAAATTTGCTTCTTTAGCAACACGTTTTAATTCTTCTTCTCGGCGAGCCGATAAAATAAGTTTGGTTTGATATTTCGCGCATTCGTGCACTAAGGCTTCTCCTATGCCAGAGGAAGCGCCAGTAATCCAGATGGTGGTATGTGTTACGTTCATTTTAGTAAAGCAAGGTATTGATTGGTGATGTATTCCATACTATGGAATTGTGCGACATATTTTTTCGCATTTTGAACTTGAACTTTTGTTTTTTCGTTATGTGTTAACATAGCATATATGCACTTGGCTAGTTCTATAGGAGAATGAATATCGCATATTTCGCCACGCTGATCTTTTAATAAATCCTTCAATCCACCAGCATTTGTTGAGGCTACAGGCACGTCATATAAAAATGCATCTAACACACTGCTGCCTAATCCTTCTTCTTCCGAACTCATTACAAAGCCATCTAACACCGAAAAAAAATCTTCGCCATGCTGATGAAAGCCCATTATTTTATATACTTCCGAAAGGTTGTAGTCTTTTATTTTTTGTTGAATCTGTTGCATTAACGGACCTTCTCCAAAATGTAGAAACACAAAATCATTCCGTTGTTTAGAAACTAAATAAATGGCTTCTACCATAGTTAACGGGTCTTTATGAGGCACTAAGGCAGCTAACGTTCCTATTATTTTTTTTTCAGTAGTGATATGATGTTCAGATAAAATATGTTCTGCTCGCGTTTTATTTAATGTTGTTTTAACTGCAATGTCTGATATGACTGATACTTGTGGAATACCGAACGTATTAAAAATAGTTTTAATGGCAGTGCTAATCACAGTGACATGATCAGTGTATTTGTATTTTAATTTGGTAAAAAAACCTTTTGGTACAAAATCAACTCGTTTAGAAAATACAATCGTTGCTTTATGAAAAGGCTTTGTTAGCACACAATAGGTAAGAATGTGAGAAGTTTGCGCATGAAGTACATTGTAGTTTTTTCCTTTGGTGATTAAAAAAAATAAAACAGAAAAAATAGAATTAAATCCATACGTTTTAAATCCTTGTTTTTTTGCTTCAGCCTCTAAAGGAAAATCTTTCCGGCAAAGTAATTCTACAGATTGTTGCGCATCGCGAAAGCCCTGCATGTTATACAGCGTTTGTCTTTCGCCTCCACGCCACGATTTTTCGTAATTTAATTCAAGTATAGTCAATGCTTATTGTATTTATTTTTGATACAAATTTCTTAATTTTTTATATTTTAAATAGGTAGCATACGCCGAAATTTTAGAAATTAAAAAACCAGCTTTGCCATCTAAAAACCCCACATGCAATAGATAATGATCAATAAATTTCGCTATTGGATTGATCATTAATTTATATAAAGGCGCTTTCTTTCCCTTATCAAAATAAGCTTTTGAAGAGATGTTGGTAAAATATTCTACTTGTTTATAATGATCGGCAACAGAGTTAAAACTATAATGTAAAATATCTCCTTTAATATGTTTGGTATTATGATCGCCATCGTGCAGTTCATATTTATCATGAGGATTAATGCCTGTCCACGCGCCTTTTCGACTATCCCATAAACGCAATTTTGTGTCTGGATACCAATTACAATGCTTTACCCAATGTCCACAATAATTAGTTAAACGATTCATATAATAACCATCATGCGTCCAATTATTTTTAACGGTAATGATAGATTGTTTGAGGGTTTCATCTAATGCTTCATCAGCATCTAGCGATAAAATATGCGGATAAGTAGCATATGTAATAGCTCTGTTCTTTTGCTGTATATGCCCGTCAAACGCATGTTCATAAAACGTCGCACCTAAACTTTCGCATATTTGTTTGGTATTATCTTTACTAAAAGAATCGAGCACCACAATTTCATCGGCAATATCTTTTACTGATTGTATGCAACGAGCAATGTTTTTTTCCTCATTATAAGTTATGATAACCACCGATATTTTTGGCATACTGTAAATATAATGTATGATAGTTTAACAACAAACATTAAATTTGTTTTGTGAACAAAGTCATTCAAAATATAAAAGCTAACCCAAGTAACTTATTGATGTTACTTATAGCACTTGCTTTTCCAATTGTGTACTTAAATTTGTTTTCGGCTAATTTTATAAGTTGGGACGATAAAGATGTATTGCTTACCAACATGGACGTTCATGAGTTTAACCTCAAAGCATTTTTTACAAAACATTATGTTGGAAACTATGCGCCTATTACGATGATTGTTTTTGCAATTGATTGGTTATTATTTAAAGGCTCTGCTTTTTGGCAACATAGTTCTAATTTAGTATTTCATTTTATCAACGCGCTACTTGTTTTTAAGTTAGTGAAATTACTATTGAACGACACCTACAAAGCTTTTTTTGTATGTCTTATTTTTTGTTTTCATCCTACACAAATAGAAACTGTAGCATGGGTGGCAGCAAAAAACAATACCATTTACGCCCTCTTTTTTTTAGCAGCGTCAATTTATTATATCAAATTTTGTAAGGAAAATAATAAGCGATTTTATATATATGCCTTCATGCTCTTTGTGTTATCAGTGCTTAGCAAGCCTTCTGCTATTTGCTTTCCTTTATGTTTATTTGCTATTGATTATGCATTAGGAAAGTCATTTGATAAAAAAATAGTTTTAAATAAACTTCCTTTTTTGATTGTGGCCTTCATCATAGGGTTAGTAACTATTTATACACGTACTGAAGATAAATTTTTAACCGATAGTCATGCATATCCTATATACGAACGTGTTGGTTATGCAGGTTATGCTATAATACAATATTTCAATAAATTTTTAGTGCCAATTAATTTATCTGTCATTTATCCTTATCCACAACACAAACTAATGAGTATGATTAGTGGTTATGCATTAGTAATTGTTATGGGATTTTTGATTTATAAATTATATAAAACAAAAAAATATACGATACTATTTGGATTGAGTTTCTTTATCATCAATTTATTATTGGTACTTCAATTTATCCCATTTGGAGAGGTTTTAACAGCAGATCGTTATTTATATTTGCCATTAATAGGTATTGGTATTGCCATTGTTTCGTTAATTTCTATTAGTCAAAAACAACTTAAAATGATTTCATTAACACTCTTTATTGTGTTGGGTGGTTTATCCTTTGCAAGGACTAGTGTTTGGAAAAATAGTATTTCTTTGTACAGTGATATTTTAAAAAAGTATCCACATTCTTTTGTGGCGCTAAATAGTTTGGGTGCAGAATACATGCTGAATAAACAATATGATCTGGCAATGACTTATTTAAACGCAGCA
>JANYGR010000442.1 GCA_025359355.1 Bacteroidota bacterium
TGTTGGTAATAGCCCATTTACAATAACATCTAATGATTTTAACAATGATGGTAAATTGGATTTAGCAACTTCTAATTTGGGATCGAATGATGTGTCTATCATATTAGGTAATGGAAATGCTACTTTTGGCTCACCTTTTAACTATATTGTCGGCCAAGGCGCTAGCTCAATAGTAACATCTGATTTTAATAATGATGGGAAAATAGATATAGCAACCGCCAATCAATTTGGCAATAATGCTAGTGTTTTAATAAACAGTTTCCCTATTGTTACAGCTAACAGCGGTACTATTTGTAGTGGAAATACCTTTACAATTATACCAAACGGAGCCAATTTTTATTCTTACAGTGGCGGAAGTAATATGGTAAATCCAACACTTAGCACAAGTTATACTGTTACAGGTACCAATGCTGTTGGGTGTATAAACTCAGCGGTAAGTAATGTTACTGTATTGCCAACACCAATCGTTAGTACTAATAGTGGGTCCGTTTGTATAGGGAATATATTTTCAATTACTCCAAGTGGAGCAAGCAGTTATACATACAGTAGTGGCGCCGCAAATGTTAATCCAACAGTTACAACTAATTACACAGTAACTGGAGCAAGTTCTAATGGGTGTACTAATAAGGTAGTTAGCTCAGTAGTAGTATATCCTTTGCCTAATCTTATTGCAGGCAGTACTAATAGTATTTCTTGCCCTGGTCAGTTAGCTATTTTATCAGTTAATGGCGCAAATTCTTATACATGGAGTAACGGTTCGCAATTATCAACTATTGGAGTAACCCCAACCATTACGACAACTTATTCAGTGGTGGGTACTAGTATTTACGGTTGTCAAAATTCGACTTCAACTACCCAAAGCGTTATGCCTTGCGTTGGCATTGATGAGTTAGTTGCAAATAATACTATATTTAGTTTATATCCAAATCCAACCAATGGTTTATTTTATATAGAAATAGCATCGCCGGTAAAAATTAGCATTATCAATATTTTAGGTGAAGTTGTATTTGAGGAATTAATGGAAGAAGGTAAACATCAAGTATCTATTCAAGATCAACCAACTGGCTTGTATTTCGTGAATGCTTTTACAAATACTCAAACTCAATTATATAAACTCATAAAGGACTAATATAATTAACTATGAAAAAAACACTAATTTCCATTTTTGCTACAATCTCGTTTATTGCTTTAGCTCAAGTTCCTCAAAATATTAACTATCAAGCTATTGCAAGAAATGTGAGTGGTCAGTTATTGCAAGGACAAAGTATAGTTGTTAATGTGAAATTCTACAATAACAATTTAGCAACATCGTCTTCATACGAAGAAAAGCACACCCCCATAACTGATAATTATGGATATTTTAATTTGTTGTTAGGTACAGGCACACCTATGTCAGGATCTTTTAGCGGAATTACTTGGAATAGCGGATCTGTGCAATACGAGTTGTATTTGAATGGGGCACTTTTAGGGTCTAAAACTACTTTTGCAAGCGTTCCTTATGCCTTATATTCTAGTGGAGGATTACCAACCGGAACAAATGGACAAACATTATATTATGATGGAACTTCTAATACTTGGAAAGCTACTAGTAATTTATTTAGTAATAATTCTATCGTAAGTATAGGAACCACAGCTACGTTTGGTGCAAAATTAAACGTATTACAAACTTCTGATACGAGTGGTTTACATATACAAAATACAAGTGCCGTTGGAAGGCATGCAGGTATAAGAAGTTTTGTAAATGGAAATTCTATTTATAGTTCTGCTAATCCAGCATCAACAGCCATCATGGGAAGCCATAATCGGGTAATTAATACAGGAACAGGTGAGGCAGTAGGAAGTTTTAATGAAGGGCATGGATTAAGTAATTCAGTTGGTGTTTTTGGTTTAGGAGGATCTTTAAGTAATACAGCAACTGTAATAGGCGTTTTTGGAACTACGACAGGACTTACAAGCAATCGTTGGGCAGGTTGGTTTGATCAGGGCGCAGTGTTTATAAGAGACTCTTTATTTTTAGGAAATTCTGTAAATCCCGGGAACCCTGGAGACGTGTTAAGAAGAACGACTACAGGGCGTGCCGTATGGTCTCCAGGAGCAAATCCAATTAATTTTTCGGCAAGCTTTACAGGAAACTTTATGGTACCAAGCGGGTCATTAACTCCTGTAACTTTTAATAATATGGATTATAATAATTCGGGAGGAAGTTTTAATGGTAATACATTTACTGCCCCAGTAGAAGGAATATATCATGTAGATGGTTCAATTACTCTAAATAATACAAGTATCACAGGTTATAATTTCCAACTTCAAATTATGAAATCGGGTGGTTCAAATAGAACATTTAGTCAATATGTTTCTCCTTCTATTTCTCAACCACAAAATAGTATCAGTGCTGATGTGCATTTATTTGTGGGGGAAACTCTACAATTGGGCGTTTGGCATAATAGTTCAACAGGAGTTAGTTTAATAAGTACAGGAGCTAACCTTAATTATTTTAACTGCCATAAAGTAAACTAAAAATGAAAAAACTAATTTATATTTTTATAATAATTTGTTGCAAGGCATTTTCTCAAAGCCTTTCTCCACAAGTCATAAACTCTGCAGGCGGTAGTGGTTCTATAGGAACAGGAACAGCAGCTGTTCAAGTATATTATAATATAGGCGAGCCTGTCATAACTACTATAGGTAATGGAACTAACTCGCTGACACAAGGTTTTTTACAACCGAATATTTTAGGAAATTTTGGATTAAACATTTCACCTTTATTCTCTAATGAAAGTTGTTTAGGTAAAAA
>JANYGR010000451.1 GCA_025359355.1 Bacteroidota bacterium
AACAATCCACAACTATTGAAATAAGTAATGCTTTAGGGCAAGTAGTTTTAAGTGAAGCATTAACCTCTCAAAACGTAAAACTCAAAACTAATTTTTTGCCAAATGGAATGTATTACCTGAGTGTTAAAACAAAAGATAAAACGGTTACACAAAAAATAATGATTCAAAAATAAAGCGTTATACGCTGACTTAATTGATTTTTAAGGCATAAAAAAAGGTTCTCAAATTTTTTGAGAACCTTTTTTTCAAAATAGAGAATGTATAATTAAGCTGGAGTTACAGTAGATAAAACAGAGTTCATGCTTCTTACTGCATCGGCGCTTTTAGCAAATAATGCTTTTTCTTCGTCATTCAAATTAAAGTCAACGATTTTTTCCCAACCGTTTTTGCCAATAATTACAGGAACGCCCATGCAAATATCAGATTGACCATATTCTCCTTCTAACATTACGCTACAAGGAATTAATTTTTTCTGATCATTTAAAATACTATCAACGATAGTTGCAACTGCTGCACCTGGCGCATACCAAGCAGAAGTGCCAAGCATACTTGTTAAGGTAGCACCACCAACCATGGTATCAGCAGCTACTTTTTTCAAAGTGTCAGCGTTTAATGTTTGAGAAACTGGTACGCCATTGTAAGTCGCTAAACGAGTTAAAGGAATCATTGTTGTATCACCATGTCCACCAATAACTACACCTTGCACATCGCTAGCAGGCGCATTTAATGCTTGAGATAAATAACAATTGAAACGAGCGCTATCTAAAGCTCCACCCATACCAATGATACGGTTTTTAGGCAATTTACTTCCTTTTAATGCTAAGTATGTCATAGTATCCATAGGATTAGATACTATAATGATAACCGCATTAGGAGAATGTTTCAATACATTTTCAGTTACTGTTTTTACAATACCAGCATTGATGCCAATTAATTCTTCACGAGTCATGCCTGGTTTACGAGGAATACCAGATGTAACTACTACTACATCGCTACCAGCTGTTTTAGCATAGTCATTAGTGCTACCACTAATTTTAGTGTTAAAGCCATTTAATGAAGCTGTTTGCATTAAATCTAATGCCTTTCCTTCTGCAAAGTTTTCTTTGATGTCAAGAATTACTACTTCGCTTGCGATTTTTCTAAGTGCAATATATTCTGCACAAGTTGCGCCTACATTTCCAGCGCCGATTACTGATACTTTTGTCATTTGATGGTTGATTTTAGATTGTTTAATAAATGATTTTTTTAGAGTATTAATGTTTGAAATTAGTTTTTTGTTTTTGAACTGATAGTTAATTATCAAATTATCTCATCATCAAATTGACTAATTATCTAGGCATCAATCTTTGCGTACTTGGCGTTTTGCTCGATGAACTCTCTACGAGGAGGAACTTCATCACCCATTAACATGGCAAATACACGATCCGCTTCAGCAGCGCTGTCAATGTTTACTTGTCTTAGAGTACGCGTGCTTGGGTCTAAGGTTGTTTCCCAAAGTTGAATAGCATTCATTTCTCCTAAACCTTTGTATCGTTGCACATTTACACTTCCTTCTTTATCGCCTGCCATTTCTTTAATTGCAATGGCACGCTCTTCTTCGTTCCAACAATAGCGAGCTTCTTTACCTTTTTTTACTTGGTATAAAGGAGGAGCAGCGATGTAAACGTGTCCTTTTTCTACTAACTCACGCATGTGACGGAAGAAGAAGGTTAAAATAAGTGTGGTAATATGAGAGCCGTCTACATCGGCATCACACATAATCACTACTTTATGATAACGTAGTTTTTCGATATTTAATGCGCGATCATCTTCTTTAGTTCCTCTAAATACGCCTAAAGCGGTAAAGATATTTTTAATCTCTTCATTTTCGTAGATTTTATATTCCATCGCCTTCTCTACATTTAAGATTTTTCCTCTTAAAGGTAAAATAGCTTGAAAATCACGGTTACGGCCTTGTTTAGCAGTACCACCCGCAGAATCCCCTTCTACTAAAAATAATTCGCAAGCTAAAGGATCGTTGTTAGCACAATCAGCTAATTTACCAGGCAAGCCCGAACCAGACATCACGGATTTACGTTGCACCATTTCGCGCGCTTTACGAGCGGCGTGACGGGCAGTTGCAGCTAACACAACTTTATCAACGATTAAGCGTGCTTGTTTTGGATGTTCTTCTAAGTAATTATTTAAGGCTTCGCTAATTGCCTGATCCACCGCACCAGTTACTTCGCTGTTACCTAATTTAGTTTTAGTTTGCCCTTCAAATTGAGGTTCTTGTACTTTAACAGAAACAACAGCTGTTAAACCTTCACGAAAGTCATCACCGGAAATTTCAAATTTTATGTTTTTGAACATGCCATTTTTTTCGGCATAGCTTTTTAGTGTACGAGTTAAACCTCTACGGAACCCAGCTAAATGCGTTCCTCCTTCGTGTGTATTAATATTATTTACATAACTCTGAATGCTTTCACTGTAAGAGTGATTGTATAACATCGCTACTTCAACAGGGATACCATTTTTTTCTCCTTCAATATAAATGACATCGTCCATTAATTTTTCTTTGCCACCATCAATGTATTGAACGAATTCTCTTAATCCGCCATCGCTATGAAAGGTTTCAGTATGAAAAACGCCATTCTCATCTTTATTTCGTTGATCTTCTAAAATAATGGTAATGCCTTTATTTAAAAAGGCTAATTCGCGCATACGATTGGCAAGGGTTGCATAATTGTATTCGCCAGTTGTGAAAATGCTTAAATCGGGAGAGAAGGTAACGATCGTGCCTCTAGAAGTAGTATCGCCAACTACCTTTGCAGGGTATTGAGGAATACCTTTACGAAACTCCTGCATGGTAATTTTACCATCACGGTGAACTTCCGCTATTAATGGGTCAGATAAGGCGTTTACACAACTTACACCAACTCCATGTAAACCACCTGATACTTTATAAGTGTCTTTATCAAATTTACCACCTGCGTGTAAAACCGTCATAACAACCTCTAAAGCCGATACGCCTAATTTTGGATGAATGCCAGTGGGAATACCACGCCCATCATCTTTTACACGAATAGAGTTGTTTTCTAATATAGTAACTGTAATGTCTTTACAATGTCCTGCTAAAGCTTCATCGATTGAATTATCAACAACTTCATAAACTAAATGATGCAATCCTTTAAAACCAATATCGCCAATATACATGGCTGGTCTTTTTCTTACTGCTTCTAATCCTTCGAGAACTTGAATGTTATCGGCACCATAATTTGTTTTGTCAATACCTGCTGTTTCTTCCATATATTCAGTTTGCTTAATTTTGTATAATTAATCCTTAAATATACCGATTTTATTGGTGTTTATGGCAAA
>JANYGR010000490.1 GCA_025359355.1 Bacteroidota bacterium
TGTGTTTCGTAAATGGAAGCGGCGGTTTTTTGACCTTCTTCATTATCTGTACTTGAGCGAACAATTTTTATTTTTTCGCCATCTTCGTTATCCGTAAAAATATTTTTTTTGAATTGGTCTTTATTAACGGCAATTACTGCACTTGCGGCTTTCACAATCATTTGCGTGCTTCGGTAATTTTGTTCAAGTTTAAAGGTTTTTAAATCTGGATAATCTTTTTCGAAGTTTAAAATATTTTGAATGTTAGCGCCACGGAACGAATAAATACTTTGTGCATCGTCGCCCACTACGCAAATGTTTTGGAACCTTGCGGCTAATTGTTTCACAATAACGTATTGCGAAAAGTTAGTATCCTGGTACTCATCTACTAAAATGTATTTGAATTTACTTTGATACTTTAGTAAAACTTCAGGGAAATCACGCAACAACACATTGGTGTTATATAGTAAATCATCAAAATCCATTGCACCCGATTTGAAATTCTTTTTTTGATAAGCTAAATAAATTTGACCTAACATAGGTTTTTGAGAAGCTCTGTCTTCGGCTTGTGTAATAGGGTTATTGGCGTATTGCGAAGCAGAAATTAAACCATTTTTTGCAGATGAAATACGATTTAAAACCAATGAGGGTTTATAAATTTTTTCATCTAAGTTCAGTTGTTTTAAAATTCCTTTAATTACACTTTTGCTATCATCAGTATCGTAAATAGTGAAGTTGCTTGGATAACCAAGTTTTTCGGCCTCAAAGCGCAATATCTTGGCAAAGATGGAGTGGAAGGTACCCATCCAAATATTTTTAGATTCTTTGGTACCAACAATTTTCGCAATACGATCTTTCATTTCGCGTGCGGCTTTATTGGTAAAGGTTAAGGATAACACATTAAATGCATCGTTCCCTTGTTGTAAAATATGGGCTATACGGTAGGTTAATACACGGGTTTTACCAGAGCCAGCGCCTGCAATAATCATTACGGGGCCACTAATGGTTTGTGCAGCCATTCGTTGCACAGGATTCAGTTCATTTAAATAATCGCTCATTAGTACAAAAATAAGCATTAAGCGCTTTTGTAAATGGGTTGTTAAAAAGTAAAATTTATGGCTAAAACTGTCATTTTATTCTTTAATAATTCTGTTTGATATAATTATTCTTTTTAAAATTTACCCAATATGGTTTACCATAACTACAAAAGATTTCTTCGCCAATGCTAATGTTTCTTAAAGCAACTAAACACACATTGTTATCTTCATCGAGTGCAATTTTGGAATTATTTTTAAATTTAAGAACTGCTATGCCTTCCGCGTCATTTGAGTATTTAGCGTAACACTTCACATGGTTAGAGTCCATAATGGAACCATTGAGCATAGAGATGAAATAGCCATCTAAATTTTTATTTGCTCTTTTTTTAGCTTCTGCGTCAGATAAGATCTCGCCTTTAAAAAGGGAAATTACTTCGTTCTTGTAAATTTTAATGGATGTAAATAAACCACTTCCTGCTCCAATGATACCAGATGTTTTTAAATACAGATAATCAGCTTCCTTAGCATCAATGTTATCAGGTATGTCGAAGGTGGAGTTATGCATTTGAGTTTAAGTAAAAGGAATAATGTTTTTAAAGGTAGGCATATTAAGTGTGGCGTTGAGTTCAAATAATAATCTTATTTTCCTCTACTCTTTAAATAAGTAATCAGCACAGGAATTGTTGTTATCACAATTAAGCCAATGACGATATAGCCTAAGTAATGTTCGATTTGTGGATATTGTTTGGCAACGAAATACGCGATACTAGCGATGCTTCCTATCCAGGCAACAGCGCCAATTACGTTATAAAGCATAAACGTTTTAAAATCAATTTTAATTACGCCTGCTAATATAGGGGCGAAGGTTCGAATGATAGGTAAAAAACGCCCTAAAATCAAGGCTTTACCGCCATGCTTGTAGTAAAAATCAGAAGTAGTTTTTAAATGACTTTTCCTAAACCAAAAACTATCTTCTTTCGCATATAAGGTTTCGCCTGTTTTTTTTCCGAACCAATACCCAAACATATTTCCAATAACAGCAGCTGATATCAATAAAATCAGCAGAGTAGGAAATGACGTGTTGAGTAGGTATGGCTTGGTGGCGCACAATAAACCTGATACAAAAATGAGTGAATCTCCCGGTAAAAAGAAACCAATCAGTAAGCCTGTTTCGGCGAATACAACGAATAATAATAACCACAAACCTCCATAACTGATAATACTTTCGGGGTTAGTGAGTTGTTTGAAAAAATCGAACATGAAAAGATTAATCAACTAAATCAGAGATTCTTTTTTTTTCGATACTGGATCTAATATCGGCTAATTGTCCCTTTGGAATAGAGTTAATGAGCTCCTTCGTATAATCGGTTTGAGGATTTAAATAAATACTATCAGCATCTCCCATTTCTACGATTTTACCTTTTTGCATTACTGCCATACGGTCGCTCATGAATTTCACAACCGATAAATCGTGGGAAATAAAGATATAAGTAAACTTAAATTCTCGTTTCAAATCATTTAATAAGTTCAATACTTGCGCTTGAACTGATACATCGAGGGCACTAACACTTTCGTCACAAATAATAAATTTTGGATTAAGTGCTAAAGCTCTAGCTATACAAACACGTTGGCGCTGGCCACCACTAAACTCATGAGGGTAACGGTTAAATTGTTTAGCTTCTAAACCTACTTTATTTAGCAGTTCAATCACACGTTCTTTTCGTTGTCTGTTGTTCGAAAACACATTATGCACAACCATTGGTTCCAAAATGGCTTCACCAATAGTAATACGTGGATTTAATGAAGAGTAGGGGTCTTGAAAAATAATTTGCATATCTTTTCTCAAGTGTCTCATGTCCTCGTCTTTTAAACGCAATAAATCGTTTCGTTGAAAAAATATTTTTCCTTCTGTTGGTTCATTTAATCTTAAAATAGTTCTTCCTAAAGTTGTTTTACCGCAACCGCTTTCTCCTACTAATCCGAGTGTTTCTCCTTCGTATACATCTAAACTTACATCATCAACGGCTTTTACCCATTCTTTTGTTTTACCAAAAAACGTTTTGTTTTTAGGAAAGTAAGTTTTAATATTTTGAAGTTCTAATATTTTATCTCGGCTATATAATATTTTATGTTCAGCTTCTCTGTGTTCCTTCGTAACAATTACACTATTAATAGCCTCACTTACTGTTTTGGCAATTTCAATCATATTACCGTCTTCATCTGTTTTCATAAAATCAGACGATACTGGTAAACGCACAATACGCTTATCTAGAGGTGGGCGACAAGCCAATAAACTCTTTGTATATGGATGTTTTGGGTTACTAAAAATTTCTAATACAGGTCCTTGTTCTACCACTTTACCTTTATACATTACCATTACTTTATCCGCTAATTCAGCAATAACGCCTAAATCGTGGGTAATAAACATAATGCCCATATCATGCTCTTTTTGCAACTTGAGCATCAAATCTAAAATGGTTTTTTGTACGGTAACATCTAAAGCTGTTGTAGGCTCATCAGCTATTAATACACGAGGATTGCAGCTCATAGCCATCGCAATCATCACACGTTGTTTTTGTCCACCCGAAATTTCGTGAGGATAAGATTTGAAGATACGCTCTGGATCGGGTAATTGAACCTGTTCGAATAATTTAATGGTTTTATTTTTCGCTTCTTTTTTTGTTACTTTTTGGTGTAATAAAATGACTTCCATCACTTGATTTCCGCAGGTATAAACAGGGTTAAGGCTGGTCATAGGTTCCTGAAAAATCATCGCAATTTCATTACCTCTAAACGAACGCATTTCTTTAACAGGTAAATTACGTAAGTTAACTGTTCCTTTATGTTTAGAGTGATATAAGATGTCGCCACCCGAAACTCGTCCCGGAGGATTAGGAATTAATTGCATGATGGAAAGAGAAGTAACCGATTTACCTGACCCGCTTTCTCCTACAATACCAATGGTTTCGCCTTTATGGAGGGTAAACGATACGTCGTTAACAGCTTTAATTAATTCGCCATCAGACTTAAATTCAGTCACTAAGTTTTTAACTTCTAATAAAATTTCTTTCTGTACCATCCTTAAAAATATATCACAACGAATATAATAATTTAATCTAAAAAAACATATTGAGCCGTGATTTGTTTATGTTCTAACTATAAGTTAAAACTAATCCTTTCTTTAATTCATAAATTCAGTTTTGTCGAATTTTTTAATAAAAACAGATTATTTCTCTTTTACTTTATTTTATTGTAAATTTGATTAACTCAACTTTATCATATTGAAAAATAGTGTTCTTATAATCATTTTTAGTGTTGTGTTGGTGAACGCCTGTAAAAAAGACGATTCTCATCCTAACAAAGGGCCTGATTGTTCGCAAAGGGCTACAGAATATATTTCTACTGAAATTTCTAACTTTAAATTTAAGAAAGGGTCTTATTGGATCTTTGTTGATTCGGTATCCTTATCCATCGATACCATGCGAATTGATTCAACTTTTGGAGGAATATACAATGACTATTATTGTCCAAATAATCAAAGAGAGGCTTATTACTTTATAACTTCTCATAAATCTAATTCTTCTAATGATTATTACGCTTTAAGTTCGAGTGTGATAACATTAAATCAGCATGATTATTCTACAAATGGTTCAGAGATTTATTTGAGTTATAGTCCAAAAATAGATTCCGTATTTATTTACGACAGATATTATAAATCGGTTGTTGTAAATACCCGCTTGAATGATGTTAATGAAAACGGAAATAAATGCGTTCGTTACATGAATACAACCTTTGGCTTTTTAAAGAAAGAAGTTTACAATTCGGCTAATCAATTATTGTCTAAAAAAGTATTAAAGGATAAGCTGATCATCCGATAAATTAAGCCATATTTTTAATAACATGGCTTAATTGTTAATTTGTTATTTCCTTCATATTAATCGATAAGTGTAAATTTGAGCGCTTTCTAAAAAAGTGTAAAAATTATGATCAAAGCTGATGTACTATTAGGCCTTCAATGGGGCGACGAAGGAAAAGGTAAAATTGTGGATGTACTTACTCCTAAGTACGATATTATTGCCCGTTTTCAAGGCGGACCAAATGCAGGACATACCCTCGAATTTAACGGAATTAAACACGTATTGCATACAATTCCTAGTGGTATCTTTCACCCAACGGCACTTAATGTAATTGGTAATGGCGTAGTGATTGACCCTGTTATTTTCAAAAAAGAAATTGATGCATTAACTGGTTTAGGAGTTGATTTTTCTAAGAAATTAGTAATCAGTAAACGTGCGCATTTAATTTTACCAACGCACCGTTTAATTGATGCTGCTAGTGAAGCAGCAAAGGGCAAAGATAAAATTGGTTCTACTTTAAAAGGAATCGGACCAACCTATATGGACAAAACAGGCCGTAATGGTTTAAGAATTGGTGATATTGAAAGTCCCAATTTTAAAGAGAAATATAACACCTTAGTTGAAAAACATAAACAATTATTAGCGTTTTATAATTACGATTATAATTTAACAGAGTTGGAACCGGCTTGGTTTGCAGCAATTGAAGAATTAAAAAAATTAACCTTTATTGATAGCGAGCATTTTATCAATGACGCGATTAAAAAAGGACAAAAGATTTTAGCCGAGGGCGCACAAGGTTCTTTGTTGGATATAGATTTTGGTTCTTATCCTTTCGTCACATCATCTAACACTATTTGCGCAGGTGCTTGTAATGGCTTAGGTATAGCGCCTAATAAAATTGGAAACGTAATTGGTATTTTTAAAGCATACTGTACACGTGTTGGTAGTGGCCCGTTTCCAACAGAATTGGATAATGAAGTAGGGGAGAAAATCCGTCAGGTAGGGCGCGAGTTTGGCGCAACAACAGGGCGTGCGCGTCGTTGTGGTTGGTTGGATATTCCGGCTTTGAAATACGCTATTGCTATTAATGGCGTTACCGAATTAATGATGATGAAAGCCGATGTATTATCTGATTTTGATACCCTACAAGTATGTACACACTATATGCACAAAGGACAAAAAATCGATTATTTACCATACAGTATTGAACCAGCGGATGTAATGCCTGTTTACGAAGAAGTAAAAGGTTGGGCAGAAGACTTAACGAAGATGACTTCTAAAGATACCTTACCTAAAACCTTAATTGATTACGTGAAGTATATTGAGAAATTAGTAGAAGTGCCTATTAGTATTGTATCTATAGGGCCAGACAGAACCCAAACTATTTTTATGTAATTGTTCTTTCATTTGAAAAGGCTTCATTTATCTTGTATAAATGAAGCCTTTTTTATTTGTGGTATTATCGAATAACCAAGTACCATATTATATTTTTTTGAGTCAAAATCTTTTCCAATTGATAGGCTCATTTCCATAATCTGAGGATTTATTAGCTTTGCTAAAAATTCATATGATGGATTATAAAGAATCATTTAAGCATGTTTTACCCGAAGGGTTATTAGAATACTTTGATTTAAAGCAGATAAAACTAATATCAGAAACA
>JANYGR010000495.1 GCA_025359355.1 Bacteroidota bacterium
TTTTTACAGCTTACACCTTGCTTATCTCTAACAGATTTAAAATGTAAACGACAACTTTTCTCAGTTGGAAATCTTTTGCTAAACTCTAATAATGTCATACCGCTAATATAATCATTTTAGGTATAATTACGGATATTCAAATAAAAAAATGACATAAATCATAAATAGAATGTTATCGTTTTGTATATTTAGTTTTCAAAATTATATTTGCTTTTTGCAGATATGAAATTATTAATGACTCTAATCCTTTGATGGCCTAATGGAAAACTTAAATGCCTTATTTTATTTTGCCACTGAGGGCATTATTATTGCTAATGATCAAGGAGTTATTGTAAAAGCCAACCCCAGTGCGGAAAAAATATTTGGCTATGACACAGATGAGTTCATAGGTGAAAAAATCGAACAGCTTATTCCTAGTAGATATAAAGAAAAACACATTTCGCATAGGGAACAATATAATGAATCTCCACACCCCCGATCAATGGGTAAAAACATGGACTTGTTTGCTCGCAAAAAAGACAATTCTGAGTTTGCAGTGGAAATTAGTTTGTCGCCATTTAAGGATGAAACAGGGAGCTACGTTATTGCTTTTATTATTGATATTAGCGAGCGTAAATTACACGAGGAAAATATAAAGAAGCTAAATCATAATTTAGAAAATAAAGTTAAAGAAAGAACGAAGGTACTTCAAGAGGCTTTGCATGAGTTGGAAATCTCTAAAGAAAAATTAAGTAAAGCTCTAGAAAAAGAAAAAGGATTAAATGAAATGAAATCCCGCTTTGTGAGCATGGCTTCTCATGAATTTAGAACGCCTTTAAGTACCATATTGTCTTCTGTTTCATTAATCAGTAAGTATCAAGGTGCGGATGAAGATGAAAAAAGACAAAAGCATGTACATAAAATTAAATCGTCTGTCACTAATATGACATTAATTTTGAATGATTTTTTATCTGAAGATCGCTTACAAGAAGGAAAGGTATTGGTTAATAAAGTGCCATTTTCAATAAAAAAAATGTGCGAAGAAATACTTTCTGAAATTTCAGGATTAAAAAAAACAGGACAAGAAATTATTTATACTCACATAGGAGAGGAAGGCGTATTTTCGGATACTCAAATTAATAGAAATATCATCCTCAATTTATTATCAAATGCCATTAAGTTTACTGATGAAGATAAAACGATTACAATGGTTACCAAAAATTTAATAGATCGATTTATGATTAAAGTTACTGATGAAGGGATTGGTATTCCTATAGAGGAACAACAAAACATGTTTACCCGTTTTTTCAGAGCAAAAAACGTTACTAATATTCAAGGAACAGGATTAGGATTAAGCATCGTATTTAAGTACATAGAAATACTTAATGGAACTATAGATTTTAAAAGCGAATTATATAAAGGCACAACTTTTACAATAACTTTACCAAACAATTAATTTATGAATAAAACAATATTATTAATAGAAGATAATAAAGATGTAAGAGAAAATACATCGGAAATATTAGAACTTTCTAATTATAAAGTTTTAACCGCAGAAAATGGAAAGATTGGTGTAGAAATAGCCCTTCAGGAAAATCCTGATTTAATTATTTGTGATATCATGATGCCTGTATTAGATGGTTATGGCGTTATTCACATGTTAAGTAAAAATAGCCAAACTGCTCATATTCCCTTTATTTTTTTAACAGCTAAAGGTGAGCGTACTGATTTCAGAAAAGGTATGGAGCTAGGTGCGGATGATTATATCACCAAGCCGTTTGACGATGTAGAATTATTAAAAGCAGTAGAGAGTAGATTAAAAAAAATGGATTCTATTAAATCCGGATTTAGTAAAAACATTGATGGATTAAATTCTTTTTTAAGTGAAGTAAATGAGATCAGTGATCTGAAAAAAATATCACAACATAAAAAAATTAAAACATTTAAAAAGAAAGAAATTATTTTTAGTGAAGGAAATGTTCCTAGTTATTTTTATTTTCTTTCAAAAGGAAAAGTTAAAACATTTAAACAGCATGAGTATGGAAAAGAGCTCATAACAACACTTTATAAAGAAGGAGACTTTTTTGGACATATAGCACTTTTAGAAGAAAATAATTATGTGGTTACAGCAGAAGCATTGGAAGAATCGGAAATTGTATTAATTCCAAAAGAAGATTTTTTTGAATTGATACATAATAACGTAGCGGTCATGCAAAAGTTCATAAAAATATTGAGTGATAATATTATCGAAAAAGAAGAACAACTTGTAAACTTAGCATATAGCTCTGTAAGGAAGCGTGTGGCTAATGCATTAATGACACTTTATAAGAGATACAATACAGCTAACAATAAAGACTCCGGATTTAATATTTCAATCTCCAGAGAAGATTTGGCAAACATTGTAGGAACAGCAACGGAATCACTTATCAGAACATTAAGTGATTTTAAAACTGAAAAATTAATTGATATCAAAGGAAGTAATATTACAATCTTAAATATAGAGGCTCTTTCAAAATTAAAAGCTTAAATGTTTTCAATATTGAAATCTTGCTAATTTACTGAACCAATTTCGGTTAACATCAATTAATTAAAGCTCACTTAATTCTATACCTTCCTGATTTTGTTTATCTAAAGTCCAAGAATCTGTTACAGTAGTTTCAAGCCATGCATTCCCCGATTTTCTAAAAACTTGGATGTTTAGTTTATACTTCTGTTTAAATAAATTCTCTAATTCTGAAACCTTCATACTGCCTAATATTTCAAGCTTCTGATCGGCTGGATTTACAGAAATTAATTGAGTTGTATTTTTAATCATCAATTCAGGTCGAGAACCTTCGTTTTCATGATGGCTCTCTTTAAAAAATTGGATGCGTAAATAAGGGAACGCAACATTAAACTCTTGCTGAATTTGTCCAATTGTTTTATTGTTTAATGAGATAGTTGTGTTCATATTTTTAAAGTCGTTCTTATATTATTTCAATTATAATTTTCACTAAATTGTTTAAGAATTAAATTTTTAGAATGAGTCGTTAGTTTATTATAATTTTATTTAAGCGTGAAAACACATGACAGGCTTTTTGGATTCAAAGGCAATTAACTTAGTATTTGAATCGTTAAACAAATTATAGAGTGCTGAGTGCGAATGGCTGATAATAGTAACTAAATCGACTTTGTTTTTTGACACATAAGATTTTATACCAGAAACAAAATTCTCAGATTCAATTACTTTTACCTTTAATTTTTCTTGCTCTTTTTTTATTTTAGTTGTGGGTATTGCTAAGAATTCATATTCTGTTTTTACATGAACAAATTCATAAGGTAATTTAAGATCACTATTAAATTCTTTAACCTTCTTTACTATTTTGGATTTTATATGTTCGTTGTTATCTACCGCTAAAACAGTATGTTTCAACTGATGTTGTTTATAATCTTCCGGTACTATAATAACAGGGCACTTAATACGACTTGCCAATTTAACGCCCGTAGTTCCATAAAAGAATTTAGATACTTTTGATTTAGTTTCTAAACCAAATATGACTAAACTAATTTTATGTTTTTCTACTAAATCTTTGATGCTGCTTTTAATAGATTTATCAGTAACTAAAATGCTAATATCCAATTTTGGATGAGTTGATGAAATTTTGGCTTTATATTTTTTTAATTTTTCTACATTGCCTTTCTCTACATTGTCGTAATCAACAAAATAAGCACCAGAATATAAGTGTACAATAGGATTTTCATAAACATGAAATAGCATCAAAGATGCTTTGCTTTGCTCAGCCAATAATATAGCATATTGAAGCGCATTGTCCGACGATTTTGTATAATCTATACCAACTAGAATTGTTTTTATTTTTGACATCTTTTCGTATTTTATTTATGTAATAAATTTTCTAAACTAAAATGAAACCATTCACTCGGCATCAACAATAACATAACAATTAACAGTAACCTCGGGAACACATGTCTCATATCCCAAATAGGATTTAAAAATGAAAATGCCATCGTTACTATTAATATATCTATTCCTAATAAGGTTAGGGTTATGTTTTTATATAAACCCAGTATTAACATAATGCCTCCTAAAAATTCTATAATGGATGTTGCAAATGCTACGATGAATACAAGAAACCTGGGCACACGTAATTTGGAAGTTTCTAAACTAAATGAGTTTACAACGCCTGTTATTTTTACAGTAAATAATTTATCATATCCCTGAAACAGAAAAATGATGCCGCAAAATAATCGCACCAAAAATTCCACTATGTAAAACTTTATCTCCATGGTTTATGAGAAACAAAGTTGCTGTATTTACACCAACTACTAAATGATTAAACTCAACTATAAGATATGATAAATATCATGTTTTTGAGTTTATCTCCTGAGATTAAGGGAAATAGAACATGTATCATTAATATTGCTTTGGAAATTTTATCCATTTACAAAATTATGTATCAAAACACATGATTGATACTGTAAAGCATCACAGTTGTTTTTTTACTTTTAAAAGCAATTGATGCTGAAAAAGCTTTGCTATCAGCCCGCATTACTAGTAACTGCTTTTAGGTGCTGCCATTTTAAGGCACTGAGTCAAAACTAATTAGTCGAAACTCTGAGTTAATTTTAATAAATTCAAACAATATTGATACTCCTTCATGTTTTGGTCCCATTTCTCCGGGTTTTACAGTGTTAAAGACAATTGAATATCGTAATTCATCTGATTGATAAATTTTAGAAACAAATATTTGTTTTTCATCTGATTTTATTAATGTCCAAAGTTTTGAGTTTGGAACAAATGAAAAAACATGTTTAACAAATGTGTCAACAGGAACAATAAAATTGTCGACGGGTTCCTTATAGATTTGCTCATAACTTATACAAATTGAGCAGTCAATTTTTTTCAAACAATGTTTTTTTAGTTTATTGGAATTGCTTTCCGCCAATGTATTCACGATTTCAGACCATGTGTTTGAAAGTAGAATTGAATCAGAATGTGTCAATTGAGGCGACTGTCCTTTGGATACAAATGTTAACCCGAGTAATAATATTATTAATAGTTTTGTTGTCATGGTTGAGCCTAACGTTTTTTGGCTATCAATTGTGCGTTTTGGAACACTTGTCTATCGAAATATTTTTTAAAGATAACTGTTTCTATGCAATTGCAAAGCAAAATATCCCATTGCTATCGAGAGTATTTCGCAGAGCGACCACTTTTGTAAATAGCCTTATTGTCTCCCAAACTGTTTGATTAAACTGTGTAATGCGGTCGTGTTATTTTTTTACAAATTTTTCTACTACGCCTTCAAATTCTAACGTCAACTTGTCAACAATGTTTTGTCCATTTGTATTAAATGTTATTGTATAACTGCCTAATTGGTCATTAAATGATGTTTCATATTTGTCATTACTAATTTGTGTTATAGGTTCATTGAATGTTTTGAATGAAAAATTTAATTTTTGTTCTTTTAGTGTTATTTCAATTTCGCCATATGCAGGATGTTCATAAAAACCAGTATAATTAATTAATTTTTTTGATGGGTTCATTCTACCTGTTTTGGGATTACTTGAATTTGAAGCAATTTGATTTTCAAATTGCTTCTTTGTTCTTTCTAAAACACGTTCATGCCATTGGGTTTTATTTAATTCTAAAATTACATCTGCAATTTCGAGTTGTAAATAACTTGTGATTTTGTGGTCAGCTGAATTTGTAAGAATAATAACACCAATGCTGTCGTCTGGAAATAAAGTAATCTGCGACCTGAAACCGTTTATGGAACCTCCATGCTGAGACATTAAATGATTTTTATAAGTAGTCATTGTTCTCCCCATTCCATATAATTCATATGATAATTCTTTATCTCGTATTGAATTTGAACTAATATTGAGAGGTTTCATTGTCTCTTGAATGACAGAATTTGGAATTACATTTGCATTATTGTATTTACCTTTTGATAATTGACAAATAACCCATTTTGATAAATCAATAATATTTGAATTGATACCATTCGCTGGACCAGATGCTTGAGTTTGTCGATAGTAATTAATTTTTTTTTTGTTTTTATTTATGAAATCAGTTTTATAAGGCTTAGCGAAATCACTAGTTTTTTCAATCTCTTCAATTGAAAAAACAGTATTATTCATTGATAATGGTTTAAATATTTTTTCTGTTAAATATTCCTCCCATGTTTTTCCGGTTCTGATTTTTATGATTTCTCCTAGTGCTATATACATATAATTTGTGTATATAAAACCCACTCTTAATTCAGCTACAGGTTCTAAATATTTAATGCGAGCAAACAAATTTTGTCTTGAAAAGTTTGAACCATACCATATTGCATCATTACCAGAAATTCCAGTTCTATGGCATAGCATATCCCGTAACGTAATATTGTTATTTAAGTTTTGATTACTAAACTCTATTTCTGGTACTAACAACTTAATAGGTTTATCATAGTCTAGTTTATTATCATTAACAACCATACCAATAGCAGTAGATGTAAATAGTTTTGAGTTTGAGGCAATTGGAAATAACGTGTTTTGAGTTACAGGCAATTTGTTTTCAAGGTCTCGATAACCAAATCCTTTAGCATAAATTAGTTTTCCATTTTTAACTATACCAACTGCACAACCAGGAACTTGCCAATCGGAAATTATTTTTTCTACTCGTTGGTCTAATATATTAGCGGTGTCTATTTGTCCGAAAAGAAAAGTTGGTAATAAAAATAATATCAATAATCTATTCATAGTGTTTGATTGTTGTTTTGATGTCGCAATACTACTATATACCAGCTACTTCATAGCTTATATCTGTCGTATTTGGCAAGATACACGCTATTCTTAGGAGTATATGAAGTAAATCAAATATAAGATTTTATATAGTGTATTAGTTATAAAACCATTTTTATTTGGTCTACTTCAATAAAAATGTTTCGCCTTTATAGGGAATGATGACTTCTTCATATCCTTCTTTCATGAGTTTTTCTTTAAAGGATATTTTAGAAGCAGCTTCACCATGTACCAAAAATATTTTTTTAACTAATATTTTGTCTTGGCACGATAAAAATCGGATGAGTTCGCTGTAATCAGCATGGGCACTGTAAGAGTCAATAATTTCGATATCTGCATTTACATCGTGCATTTCGCCAAATATTTTCACGCTTTTTTGTTTGTCTCTAATTCGCCCACCTAAAGAATTTGGTGTGCAATACCCAACTACTAAGATGGTATTTTTAGCATCAGAAATATTATTAGCTAAGTGATGCTTAATGCGTCCTGCATCCATCATACCAGATGCGGATATGATAATACATGGTTCTTTGCTTGTGTTTAAGGCAATCGAATCTACTTTGTCTTGTATGTATTTTAAATTATTAAATCCAAAAGGGTCGGCATCTGTTTTAATATATTCTTGTAATTTTTCATTAAAGCAAGTTACATTTTCTCGCATAATGTCGGTAATGCTAGTCGACATAGGGCTATCCACATATACTTTAATGTTTGGTAATAAGCCTTTATTTTTTAGTTTATCTAAAATAAAAACAATTTCTTGCGTTCTTCCTAAACTAAAAGCCGGAATAATTAATTTCCCTTTTTTCTCAATGCAGGTATGTCTCACAACGTTTAGTAAATGTAATTCTGCATCTATATCTACTTCGTGTAATCTATCGCCGTAAGTTGACTCGCAAATAATATAATCTGCTTGAGGAAATTTCTCAGGATCTTTTAATAATAAATCATTGTATCTGCCCACATCACCAGTAAACGTGAGGCGTGAGACGTTATCATCCTTATGTTTTAATTTCAGATTTACAATAGCGCTACCTAATATATGTCCTGCATCAGTAAAGGTAAGAGTTGTCTCTGGGTTTAAATGAAAATCAGCGTGGTAAGGAACTGTTTTAAAATGCTTCATACATCTATCCACGTCTTTAGTAGTATATAAAGGCAATAAGGGCTCTTGATTTTTTTCGGCTCTTCTTTTATTCAAATACTCTATATCGTTTTCATGAATTTTAGCACTGTCATATAATAAAACTTCAACCACTGCAAGTGTTGGAGGGGTGCAATAAATAGAACCTAAAAATCCTTTATTAACTAATAAAGGCAAGTTTCCAGAATGGTCGATGTGCGCATGAGATAATACAACCACATCTATTTCTGATGGTTCAAGGTTCATATTTCTATTAAGGATGTCGCTTTCTTTTCCACTTCCTTGATATAATCCACAATCTAATAATATTTTAAATCCTGTATCGGTTGTTACAAGATGCTTGCTGCCAGTAACTGTTTCGGTTGCGCCTAAAAATTTTACGTCCATAGTTCAAACTTAATTTTATTTGAAATATAATATAGTGATATTTATCATTTATTTTAATGATAAATATAATCGTATATAAATAATAAGGCTTTAAATTCGTTATAGCATTTAGTTATTAATACAGAATATGCTTTATTTAATAATCAATTTAATTTTTTTAAGATGAATAAAATATTAGTTCCTACCGATTTTTCTGATACAGCGGAGAACGCTGTTAATTATGCCATTTACATGGCTAATTATTTTTCAGCGAATTTAATTTTGTTACACGTTAATCAAATCTCAGTGAGTACTCCTGAGTTTGGTATTGCGGCATACAATTTTGCAGAAATTAAAAAAGATAGTTTGGATACCTTAAATGAAAAGGCTCTTAAAATAAAAAGGGATTATCCGCAAATTTCTGAAATTGAATGCTTTTCTGAAATAGGAGATTCGTCGGATTTAATTGCCGAATTTTCTAAAGATCATGATGTTGATATGGTAATCATGGGTAATAGCGGGCATGGCAGCAAATTCAAAAAAAATATATTTGGTAGTACGTCTGTTGCTGTTGCTAAAAAAATTGAAGTGCCTTTGATGATCGTTCCACCCGAAGTGAAATATAAAAAAATAAATAACATGGCTTATGCTTGTGTTTATGATAAACAAATTGAAACAAGTTTATCATTAATGAAGGTTCGCAGTTTGAGTAAGGAATTTAATAGTTTATTAAGTGTCTTACATGTAATGCCCGAAAACCATTTAATTGACGAAAAAGAAGCGAATATAGATGTATATGTAGAAAATAAATTAGCGACTACCGAGCATAGAACTTATATCCTTACCGAAAATAACGTGAGTATAGGTATTCTTGATTTTGTGAAAAATCACGACATGGATATGATCGTTGTAGAACCTCAAAAACATTCGTTATTTCACTCGTTATTTAATTCCAGTGTTACCAATGAATTAGCTTTTTTCAGTCCTGTTCCTGTTTTAACGATACATGGTTAAACTGTTTGATAGTATATGTCATCCTGAGCGAAGTCGAAGGATGTTCTGCTTTATAAAGTTTTTCTATTGTTTTTCACACTATGATTTTACGCTTCGACTCCGCTCAGCGTGACTGTATGATGTCATCCTATTATACTAGAACGTCCAGAGTATTTAAGTAATGACTCAGTAACATAAATTTTCATTTATCGGCAAACTTTCCTTTGAACTTTATCACTTTAATAACTGATAATTATCAGGTATGGAGATTTTGTCAATATTTAATTTTATACCGTGAAAGTATTAGAAAAATCAGAAGTTAAGACTACCTGTTTTCACTGCGGAGAAGATGTTGTGACGGACGACATTATAGTTGACGATAAACATTTTTGCTGCTCTGGTTGTAAAACCGTTTACGAAATTATTAATAAGAACGAATTATGCCAGTATTACGATATTACAAACTCTCCTGGAATTAATCAAAAAGCGAAAATTCGTGAGGGTAAGTTCGATTTTTTGGATGATGAAAAAATAATAGACAAGCTTATTCATTTTAAGGACGAAACCCAGCAACACGTTATCTTTTATTTACCACAAATGCATTGCAGTTCTTGCATTTGGATTTTAGAACATCTCAATAAAATTAATAAAGGTATTATCAAATCTCAAGTTAATTTCATCAAAAAAGAAGTCACTGTTATTTATGATTTTAAAATAACATCTCTTAAAAAAGTAGCCGAAACCTTAACATTAATAGGCTACGAGCCACATATTAACTTAAGTGATGTTAATTCTAATAAAATAAAAAAATACGACAGAACTAAAATAGTCAAATTAGGAATTGCTGGTTTTTGTTTTGGAAACATCATGATGTTAAGTTTTCCAGAATATTTTTCGTTAGAAAAACTGGAAGATCCTGCGTTGAAATATTGGTTTAATTATTTGAATTTATTTTTATCATTACCTGTATTTTTTTATTCGGCATCCGAGTTTTTTATATCTGGATTTAAAGGGTTACGTCAACGGTTTTTAAATATTGATGCACCTATTGCTCTGGCTGTATTAATCACATTTAGTAGAAGTGTGTATGAAATTATTTCTAGCACTGGAGCTGGTTATTTAGATTCGATGAGTGGCATTGTGTTTTTTATGCTCATTGGTCGTTACTTCCAAAATAGAACTTATCAAAGTATTTCATTTGATCGCGATTACACGTCTTATTTCCCTTTAGGCGTAAGCGTTTTTAACGATGATGGAATTGAAAAACAAATTTCAGTTGCTGATTTAAAAGTAGGAGATCGGATTAAAATTCATAACGATGAAATCATTCCGGCTGATGCTATTTTATTTATGGGTAAAGCTACCATTGATTATAGTTTTGTAACAGGCGAATCTTTACCAATCGATAAATCTATTGGGGAGATTGTTTATGCAGGAGGTAAGCAAACATCAGGTGCGATTGAATTGGAAGTTGTAAAAGAAGTATCTCAGAGTTATCTTACGCAATTGTGGAATAATGAGGCTTTTCAGGCAAAGAAAGAAGAAGTGAAAGTTTCTTTTATACATCGCATTAGCCGTTATTTTACGTATGCATTATTTACAGTTGCCTTGTCATCTGCTACATACTGGTACTTTCATGATACAACCAAAGTATGGAGTGCTTTAACGGCTGTTTTAATTGTTGCTTGTCCTTGTGCCTTATTGCTAAGCGCCACATTTACTAATGGTAATATGATAAGGATATTAAATAAATATAAATTATACGTAAAAAACTCTGCCGTTATTGAGCGAATGGCTAATATCGATACCATCGTATTTGATAAAACGGGAACTATTACCGAACAACGTAAATCCGAAATTGTATATCAAGGTCAGGACTTAACAACTGAACAATCCCAATTGATACGTTCCTTGGCTAATCAATCCAATCATCCCTTAAGTAAGAGTGTTGTATCACATTTGCCATTTAATAAAACATTATTAGTTAAGAGTTATAAAGAGTTCAAAGGATTTGGTACTTCTGCTTTAATCAATGGAAATAGCGTAAAGATGGGATCTTCCGAATTTGTTCTTAATCAAAAATCTCTACAAGTAAATTCTGGCAGTAGAGTATATTTAAGTATCAACGATGAATTTTTAGGTTGCTTTATTGTGAAAAATTCATATCGTGAAGGATTAGAAAAAATAGTGTCTGCATTAGGTTCTCAGTATGAGTTGAAAATAGTATCAGGAGATAATGCATCTGAAGCAACCTATTTAAAAACGTTATTTGGAGAAAAAACAGAAATGCTGTTTGATCAAAAACCTGAAGATAAATTAAACTACATTAAAAATCTTCAGGATCAACATAAGAAAGTATTAATGATAGGTGATGGACTAAACGATGCGGGAGCCTTGATGCAAAGTGATGTGGGTATTGCTATCAGCGATGATACAAATAATTTTTCGCCAGCTTGTGATGCCGTGTTATCAGGTAAACAATTTTCCTTATTAAATGAATTAATCAATTATTGCCGAAAAGAAAAAGTAATTATTTATGCGAGTTTCACATTATCCATCATTTATAATTTCATAGGACTTTTCTTTGCCGTGCAAGGAAATTTGCAACCTGTTATTGCTGCTATTTTAATGCCAGTGAGTTCTATTAGCATTGTTCTATTAACAACTGGAATGAGTGCTTTATATGAATTAAAGTTAAAAAAACACAAAGCATGATAAAAGTCATTGTTTAGCCCTGACAAAGGTCAATTAGGAACAGAATTAACAAACTTAATTTTACAATCGAAATGAGCGTACTATTCATACTAATATCGGCCAGTTTAATGATTGCTATAGGATTTTTAATAGCCTTTATCTGGTCAGTAAAATCAGGTCAATACGATGATGATTATACGCCTTCGGTCAGAATGCTATTCGACGACGAATTAGTTAGTAATGAAACAACAGATATAACCAATAAACCAACAAACACAAACGATTAAAAAGACAACTTATGGAATTAGAAAAATTTAAGTACGACAATCAAATTGTAAAAATGTTTTCCATAGCCACCGTTGCATGGGGCTTAGTGGGGATGTTAGTAGGAGTAATTGCTGCCATACAAATGTATGTGCCTGCATTAAGCTTCGATTTGCCATACACGTCGTTTGGTAGATTAAGACCATTGCATACAAACGCTGTAATTTTTGCTTTTGTTGGTAATGGTATTTTTATGGGCGTTTACTATTCATTACAGCGTTTAGTAAAAGCACGTATGTTTAGCGATATGCTTGGTAAAATCCATTTTTGGGGATGGCAATTGATTATAGTATTAGCGGCTCTATCGCTATTAATGGGTTACACTACCGGTAAAGAATACGCTGAGTTAGAATGGCCAATTGATATTTTAATCACATTAGTATGGGTAGTATTTGGTTGGAATATGTTTGGAACGATTATCAAACGTAGAGAGCGCCATTTATATGTGGCTATTTGGTTTTACATAGCCACATTTGTTACAGTAGCTATGTTACATATTACAAACTCTATGGAAATTCCTGTGTCATTAACTAAATCATACTCTTGGTATGCAGGTGTTCAAGATGCTTTGGTACAATGGTGGTATGGGCATAATGCCGTGGCGTTTTTCTTAACTACACCATATTTAGGTTTGATGTATTACTTTATTCCTAAAGCGGCTAACCGTCCTGTTTATTCTTACAGATTATCAATTATACATTTCTGGGCATTAATTTTTTTATACATCTGGGCAGGGCCTCACCATTTATTATATACTGCTGTTCCTGACTGGGCGCAGTCTTTAGGCGTAGTATTTTCAATAATGTTAATTGCACCATCATGGGGTGGTATGATTAATGGTTTATTAACGCTTCGTGGCGCTTGGGATAAAGTGCGTGAAGACGTGGTATTAAAATTCATGGTAGTTGCAGTAACTGCTTATGGTATGGCAACATTTGAAGGACCAATGTTATCTCTTAAAAATGTAAGTGCTATCGCGCATTATACAGATTGGATTGTTGCTCACGTTCACGTTGGTGCATTAGGGTGGAATGGATTCTTAACGTTTGGTATTTTATATTTCTTAATACCTAAAATGTATCGCACGAAGTTATATTCTCAAAAATTAGCAAACACACATTTCTGGATTGGAACGTTAGGTATCTTATTATATGCTGTTCCAATGTATTGGGCTGGCTTTATGCAAAGTTCTATGTGGAAAGATTTTACTCCTGAAGGTCAATTAAAATGGCAGTTTTTAGATACAGTAACTAAAATGATTCCTTTCTATGCAGCGCGTTCTATTGGTGGTACTTTATATTTAGTAGGAGCAATCATCATGGCATTCAACTTATACAAAACAGCAAAAGCAGGTTCTTTCTTAGCTGATGAAGATGCAGAAGCAATGGCTTTAACTAAAAATTACCAAGGTCATTCTACTGATCACTGGCACCGTTGGATTGAGCGTAAACCAATTCAATTAATGATTGCGAGTTTAGTAGTTGTGATTATTGGTGGTGTGATTGAAATTGTGCCAACGTTCTTAGTAAAATCTAATATTCCTACCATCGCAAGTGTAAAACCATATACTCCGCTTGAGTTAGAAGGTAGAGATATTTATGTCAGAGAAGGTTGTTATGTATGTCACTCTCAAATGATACGTCCTTTCAGACATGAAACAGCTCGTTATGGCGAGTACTCTAAAGCGGGTGAGTTTGTATACGACCATCCATTTCAATGGGGTAGTAAACGTACTGGCCCTGATTTGGCCAGAGAAGGCGGTAAATACCCAGATAGCTGGCATTATAATCACATGTTAGAACCAAATTCCATGTCACCAGGTTCTATTATGCCAACATATTCTTGGTTATTAGATGATGATTTAGATGTATCAACGTTAAAATCTAAAATCAAAGCCATGCAAACCTTAGGTGTTCCTTATCCTGTTGGATATGCTGATATTGCTGAAGCTGATTTAAATAAGCAAGCGGAAATCATTGCTGCTAGTTTGAAAAAAGATGGTATTGAAACATCGCCTAAAAAAGAGATCATTGCTATGATAGCCTATTTACAGCGTATGGGGACGGATATTAAAAAAACAACAGTAGCGGATACTTTAAAAAAATAAATTTAGAACCTAAAAACTAAGACAATGAAATTTATTAATTATTTAGAAACGATAGCAGGTGTGAGCATTTACCCACTTGTATCCTTAATTATGTTTTTTGTATTTTTTGCAGCTGTAGCTTTTTATGTTATTAAAGCAGATAAAAAATACATAGATAGAGCTAAAAATATTCCGTTGGAATTACCTAATCCATCTCAAGATTAATAATAAAGAACTATTAAAAAATTAACTATGAATCATACTATAAAATCTAAATTAAAATGGCTGTCTTGTATGTTAGCCTTACCAGCCATTACTTTTGCCCAAGAAGCACAACCAACTACGTCTTCTTATTTTTCAAACGCTTTGTTTGATACTTTATTGGTTGCTATTTTATTATTATTAATATTAATTGTAGCGATGAGTAACGTGTTAAAAAACTTAACGCAAAGCGAGTATTTCCAAAAAAAGTACATCACTAAAAAAGAAGATGGATCAAATAACTCAACAAAAGTAGTGGCGTTATTAGCTTTATTTAGTTTGCTGGGCGGACAATTATTAGCTCAAGCCGCAGAGCCAGTAAAGGCAGCAGTTGTGGATGATTGGAGAATAGGTGGCTTAGATGGATTTACATTTTATTTTTTAACTACACTTATTGTTATTGAAGGTATTGCCATTTTCATACTGTTTAATTTAATTAAAGGGTTTATTAAATCGGATACCATTGCAATTAAAACAGTGGTTGATAAAGCAACAGGTGAAGTAAAAGTAGTTAAAGAAAAAACGATCATTGATAAATTAAATGCCTCTGTTGATATTGAAGAAGAAAGTGAAATTATGTTAGATCATGATTATGATGGTATTAGAGAATTAGATAATAACTTACCGCCTTGGTGGAAATATGGTTTTTATTTAACAATTGTGGTTGGTATTGTTTATTTAATAAACTTCCATGTTCTTGGTACGGGTGATTTACAAGGTATTGAATATAAAAATGAAATAGCTGAAGCTAAATTGCAAATTGAAGAATACATGAAAACATCAGCTAATAATGTGGATGAAACTAATGTGAAAATGCTTGAAGGTGCTGAGATAGAGGCTGGTAAAGAGGTTTATACAACTAATTGTGTAGCTTGTCATGGTAAATTAGGTGAAGGTGGAGTTGGCCCAAATTTAACGGATGCCTATTGGATACATAGTGGTGGTATTGCAGATATATTCAAAACAATTAAATATGGTTGGGCTGATAAAGGGATGAAGTCTTGGAAAGAAGATTTATCGCCTATGCAAATTGCTCAAGTATCAAGCTATATTAAAACGTTAGCAGGTACAAACCCTCCTAATGGAAAAGCACCACAAGGTGATATATTTACTGAGGCTGGCGTTAAACCAGTAAGCGATACTACTTTAGTAATTACTGATAGTTTAGCAGTAAAAAATATAGCTAAAGATAGTTTGATTGTGAAAAAATAAAAACTGAGCTATAGCTCGCATCATGGAACCAGATAATAAGAATGAAAGTTTTAGAGATAGTATTGCTACTATAGATAAGCAAGGAAAAAGATCTTGGATCTTTCCTAAGAAACCGAGTGGCAAATTATTCAACTTACGAGCTTATTTAACCTATGTATATTTAATTGTATTTTTTGGTTTGCCATTTATAAAAGTAAATGGCGAACCATTATTTTTAATGGATGTTATACATGGAAAATTCATTTTATTTGGAATGATTTTTTGGCCTCAAGATTTTTTCATCTTTGGCTTGGGAATGCTCATTTTCATTGTATTCATCGCCTTATTCACGGTTGTATTCGGACGTGTATTTTGTGGTTGGGCTTGCCCACAAACTATTTTTATGGAAATGCTTTTCCGAAGAATAGAATATATGATTGAAGGTGACGGTACACATCAAAGAGCTTTAAAACAAGCGCCATGGGATAAAGAAAAAATACTAAAAAGACTCGTTAAATTTATTTTGTTTTTTGCGTTATCTTATTTAATAGCGAATACGTTACTATGTTATTTAATTAGTTTTGATGAAGTTGCCAAAATGTACACGGAGCCAATTGGTGGGCATATTGGAGGCTTGATATCATTAATCATATTTACCTTTGTATTTTACTTTGTATATTCTTATTTAAGAGAACAAGTTTGTTTGATTGTTTGTCCTTATGGTCGTATGCAAGGTGTGCTTTTAGATAAAGACTCTATTGTAGTTGCTTACGATTATGAAAGAGGAGAACCAAGACATAAAATCAAAAAAAATGAAGATCACGGAAAAGGTGATTGTATTGATTGTGGATTATGCGTAAAGGTTTGCCCAACCGGTATAGACATTAGAAACGGGACACAATTAGAATGTGTGAATTGTACTGCCTGCATTGATGAGTGCGATAGCGTGATGGAAAAAGTGAATTTACCTCTTGGCTTAATTCGTTATGCATCAGAAAATGGCATTAAGAATAAACAAAAATTAACCTTCACTACTCGTATGAAGGCTTATACTGCAGTGTTAGTTGTATTAATGGGAATAGAAGTGTTTTTGTTAACCACACGTTCTGATTATGATGCTACTATTTTAAGAGCGAAAGGAATGTTATATCAAGAACAGCCAAACGATAAGATCAGTAATTTGTACACAATTAAACTAGTAAATAAAACGCGTAAAGATTTACCAGTAGAAATTAAAGTAGAAAACTTTCCTGCCGAAATACAATTAGTTGGTAAAGATTTATCTGTAAAAAATGAAGGAGTTTCTGAAGGAGAGTTCTTTGTGATCCTTAAAAAGAGCGATGTGAAGCAACGAAAATCAATATTAGAAATAGGAGTCTATTCAAATAACAAAAAAATTAAAACAGTAAAAACGAATTTCTTAAGTAATATTTCACGAACTAAATAAATTATCATCATGAGTTGGGGAAAAAAAATAACCATTTTGTATTTAAGCTTTGTTGCTTTAATTGTAACCTTAGTTGTATTGTGTTTCGGGCAAAAAGTAGAGTTAGAAACGAAAGACTATTATGCGCAAGAAATTAAATTTCAAGATAAAATTGATGCCATTAGCAACGAAAAGAATCTTGCTTCAACGATCACACATCAACTTCAAGGAAATCAAATTATTTTAAATGTTGATTCTTCCTTAGTAAGTAAGGATTTCGAAGGAACTATTAATTTTTTCAGACCATCAGATTCAAGTAAGGATGTGAATTTGAAAATGAATTTCACCAATAATCAGCAAATTATAAATGCTTCAACATTGATTCATGGAGTATATAAAATGCAATTATCATGGTTAAGTCATGGTACCAAATATTTTAAAGAAGATGTAATTTTCATCAAATAACATGGAACTGGTTATTGCCGCTATATCATTAGGTTTGCTAGGTAGTTTTCACTGCATAGGAATGTGTGGCCCTATAGCTTTAGCGTTACCGGTTCATCAATACTCTTCTCTTAAAAAATATCTGGGAATATTTTTATATAATTTAGGACGAGTTATAACATATACTTTTTTAGGAGTATTATTTGGCTTATTAGGTCAGTCTTTTTTTATAGGAGGACAGAAAGCAATAATAAAACGCCAATACTGATAGAAACAATTTGCTGAAAGCCTCCTATAAAAAAAGACTGACCTAATAAGCCAAATAATACTCCTAAAAAAGTATATGTTATAACTCGTCCTAAATTATATAAA
>JANYGR010000540.1 GCA_025359355.1 Bacteroidota bacterium
GCAGCATCTTCTATAAAAAACTCAACATTACATTTACCTTGCGACGCGCTAAAAATAGCATCAATATTTGCAATCAGCTCTTCGTTAATGGCATTAATATCCATACGTAATTTCATATTAGAAAAAATTGTTTCTTTCACGCTCTCTAATAATTCTATCTTCTGAACTTTAATTTCTAAACTTCCTGGTTGCCCATAACGTTCTTGCACTTTCGCTTTTACAAACACAAATAAGGATTTTACCATAAATTTATTGTACTCCACAAAATCTTTCCCAAACAACATCAGCTCTAAAGCACCGTGGTAATCTTCAATAATTAATTTACCAAAAGCATTCCCAGTTTTACTGGTTCGTTGTTCAAAATTGGAAACGATACCTCCAAAGGTGACATCTTTTCCTTTAAATGGCTCTAACCCTGCTTTTAACTGAGCGCAATTTGAATTACACTTATGATTGATGACTAACTTAAATGGATCTAAGGGATGACCAGAAATAAAAAATCCTACTACTTCTTTCTCCCTTGCTAATTCTTCAAGCTTAGTCCAAGGCTCAATTTTAGTAGGTAGTTGAGGTTCCGTAATTTCTACTTCATCATCACCACCAAATAAACTCGCCTGTGAAGTATCATTACCCAAAGCCATTTGATTGCTATACTTAATTAAATTATCCGTGAGGGTTTGTCCATTTGCATCCGCCACAAAAAACATGGCACGATGCATACCTTCTAATGCATCGAAACCGCCAGCTAAAGCCAAGCCTTCCAATGATTTTTTATTAACGCATTTACTATCTAAGCGTTTTGCTAAATCAAAAACAGACACAAATTTTCCATTTGCATTTCGCTCTTCAATAATATTATTAACCGTGTTTTCTCCAACGCCTTTAATAGCGCCCATTCCAAAACGAATGTCTGTACCGCCTGGTATTACGGCGAATTTAGCAAAGCCCTCATTAATATCTGGCCCTAATACTTTTACGCCCATACGCTTGCACTCTTCCATCAAAAATGAAATCGCATCAATACTTCCTGCATGATTTAATACCGAAGCCATAAACTCTGATGGATAGTGCGCCTTGATATAGGCCGTTTGAAAGGCTACATAGGCATAACAGGTAGAGTGAGATTTATTAAACGCGTAACTTGCAAAAGCTTCCCAATCTTTCCAAACTTTTTCAGAAACTACAGGATCATGGCCATTGGCTTTACAATTGTCAATGAATTTACCTTTCATTTTATCCAATGTGTAACGGTCTTTTTTTCCCATTGCCTTACGCAAGGTATCGGCATCACCCTTTGTAAAGTTTGCTAATTTTTGCGACAAACGCATTACCTGTTCTTGATAAACGGTAATACCATACGTTTCACCTAAGAATTCATCCATGCCTTCTAAGTCCATCACCACAGGCTCTCTGCCATGTTTACGATTAATGTAATTAGGAATATATGCAATTGGCCCTGGACGATACAAGGCATTCATCGCAATTAAATCATTGAAGGAATCGGGCTTCAAATCCTTCAACGATTTTTGCATACCAGCACTTTCATATTGGAACACCGCATTGGTTTCGCCTCGTTGAAATAATTCGTATGTTTTTTTATCATCTAATGGAATCGCATCTATATCGATATCAATACCATGATTTTCTTTAATATATTTTAAAGCATCTTTTATAATTGTTAAGGTACGTAAGCCCAAGAAGTCCATTTTCAGAAGGCCTGCGCTTTCTGCAACAGAGTTATCAAATTGCGTAACCAGCATCTGACTGTCTTTAGCTTTAGTTACTGGTACAAACTTTACCATATCATCTGGCGTGATGATAACGCCACAGGCATGAATACCAACGTTTCGCAAACAACCTTCTAATTCATACGCTTGTTTTAAAACATCTGCTTCGGGTGTTTTTTCTTCTGATAGTTTTCTGAAATTATATGACTGATCAACGACCTCGCGCTTGTCTTTTATCTTTTCTAAATATTTTGGATCGATGCCTTCAGGCTTTAATAAAGCTTTTAGTTTGGCATCTAAACTATCTGGAAATAATTTCGCTAAGCGATCGGCATCTGGTAATGGTAAATCCAACACACGCGCTGTATCACGGATAGCTGATTTACCACCCATCGTTCCATAAGTAATAATTTGCGCCACTTGATTAGCGCCGTATTTATTGATAACGTAATCAATTACCTTATCTCGCCCCTCATCATCAAAGTCAATATCTATATCGGGCATACTAATACGATCTGGATTTAAAAAACGCTCAAAGAGGAGATCAAACTTAATTGGGTCAACATTCGTAATCCATAAACAGTATGCAATAGCGGAACCCGCAGCAGAACCACGCCCTGGCCCTACAGCTACTCCCATTTTTCGAGCTTCTGCGATGAAGTCAGCTACAATTAAAAAATAACCTGGATAACCCATTCGCTCAATCGTTGTTAACTCAAACGCAATTCGATCTTTTGTTTCGTCATTCATCTCTGGATAACGCTTATGCGCTCCTTCCCAAGTTAAATGCGACATATAAATAAACTGTTCTGCAATCACTCGCATCTCAGCCTTTTGAATTTCTATGGCTTGAGGAGATAAATTTTTCTCTGCCCAACCTTTTTCTTTTAAAGCAATAATACGTTCATGAGAAGCGTCTATCTCCAAAACGTTAGTAGCTATAAAATCAGCTGCAATTTCAAATTTTGGTAATAAAATATCTCGCCCTAATTTAAATTGTTCAATCTTTGCTACAATTTCATTTGTTGTTTCAATAGCCTCTGGCATATCATTAAACAACGCAATCATTTCTTTGGGCGATTTAAAATAAAACTCCTTCGTTGGCAACCCATATCTAAAGCCTCTTCCACGCCCAATAGGATTTGCTTTCTTCTCACCATCTTTCACACACAATAAAATATCATGCGCATCAAATCCTTTTTTATCTAAATAATAATTGCTATTGGCAGCAAAATATTTTACATTATATTTTTGCGCAAATTTTAATAATACCGAATTGACATGATCTTCTTCTTGCAAATCGTGACGATTTAATTCCACATAAAAATCATCTCCAAATAATTCCTTATACCAAACAAAAACTTCTTCTGCTTGCTCCTCGCCCACATTTAAAATCATGGAAGGGATTTCAGATTGCAAAGAACCAGTAGTTGCAATTAAACCCTCTTTATATTGAAGCAATAAATCCTTATCAATGCGAGGCACGTAATAAAAACCATCTATTAATCCAACGGAACTTAATTTTGATAAATTTTGATACCCTGCTCTGTTTTTGGCTATAAACACTTGTGTGTAGCCATTATCTTGTTTCGATTTATCTTTATGATCTTTACAAATAAATAATTCGCAACCAATGATACATTTTAATTCTTGTTGTAAATCGCCTTCTTTTTCACCCTTAGTAATTGCAGCATTTGCATCCTTTACACTTTTATTGTGTTTATCAATTGCTTGCCAAAATAAAAAGGCGCCATACATATTTCCATGATCTGTTAAAGCAACAGCAGGCATATTGTAAGTGATGGCTTTTTTTACTAAGTCTTTAACATCACTGGTAGATTGAAGAACAGAGAATTGAGTATGATTGTGGAGATGAGAGAATTTTAGTTTAGACTTCTCGACTTCGCTCGAAGTGACAACTGTATCTGACTTTTGATTTTTAACTTCTACCTTCTGACTTTTTCTCTCTTTCCAATTTTGTTCATGTTTATATAGTGCAGTTAAATCTGGTGCTACATAATTAATAGTTTGTAAATCTGTTGGCGCAATTTCCTTAACTTTAGTAATACCACGCTTAATGATTTCAAAAAACGCCTTCGCTGTAGCAGTCACGTCAAACGCAGCATTATGAGCTTCGGCAAAAGATTCGTTAAATAATTTTGTATATAATTCTGTTAGCGTTGGCCATTTGAATTTACCGCCTCTACCACCTGGAATAGCACAATAAGCTGTCGTTTCATCATTCTTTGTATCAATAAAAAGTTTGCTCGTTAATATTTCTGGCAAACCGCAACGCAATAATTCTGCACCAATAATATTAATATCAAACTCAATATTATGTCCGCATAAATACTGTGTTTGATTTACAACCTCACCAAATTCTTGTAAAACCGTTTTTAAATCTTGTCCTTCTTCAATAGCACGTTCATTCGTAATACCGTGTATTTGCACCGCATTAAACGGAATGGTGTAGCCCTCTGGTTTTATAATAATAGAATTACTACTAATTAAATTACCATTAAAATCGTGCAGTTGCCAAGCTACTTGCACCATACGTGGCCAATTATCGGCATCTGTTAAAGGTGCTTTATAATCGCGTGGTAAGCCAGTAGTTTCGGTATCGAATATTAAAAACATGTTTGAAATTAAAAA
>JANYGR010000065.1 GCA_025359355.1 Bacteroidota bacterium
ATCTTTGGTTTGATAGCGATATGTGATGCTTAATTTATCTTCCTGTTTGATTTGTATTTTTTTGATATAACAATTTTTCAAACCTTCTGTAGTACCTTTATAATTGGCCAACGACACTTTTATAAAAGTATTTTCGTCTAAAGATTTGTTGAGTAAAGCAATAAATTGTTCTTGGTGCGTCATAACTGTTTTTATTTATGAAGCGAAGATACATTAATCATTAGGTAGTATAACAAATTACCTGTTTTTTATGATTATTTATTTCTACATTTATTTGAAATTATTTATTTAAAATTTTAATGATATACTATGCATTCATGTTATAAGATTGTATTAGCAACTCTTTTATTTATAGGCTTATCATCGCTGGTATTGATTGAAGGAGATGAGGGACATTTTGTGTTTTTACGTGGCAAAAAGCAATATGTATTAGTGGAAGGAACTGGTGATCCAACCGTTGTTTTCATTACGGGTAAGGGAAGACCGCAAACTGATTTTAAAAAAGTATATAGTAAACTAAAAAAAGAGGTTCAGATATTTTCCTATGATAGAGCCAGTACAGGGCAATCTCAATCACTTAACAATGAGCGAACGGCTGACACGATGGCTTATGAATTAAATGAATTATTGCTTAAAGAAAAAATAAAACCACCCTTTATTTTAGTGGGGCACTCGCTAGGAACTTATATTATGAGATGTTTCGCTAATATGTATCCAACGAGGGTTTCAGGATTGGTATTTGTAGAACCAGCTCACGAATACGAATATCAATATGGCTTGGCACTCAGAACGGATTCTGATAAAATAGTATTTAAGGATCAATTTAAATCTTTTTTGAAAGTGACTGGAAAAACAAAAGGTAATCACATCGAATCTTTAAAATGTTTCGACTTTGATAGTCTTGGTTTTTCAACGAATCAGCGAATTGTAAAAAACATAAAATTACCAACTACTATTCCTATGACGGTTATTTTGTCAACTGTTCCTGACGTAGAGAATGATTATATCTCAAAAGAAATAGATTATAAATTAAATTATTTTAAAAATTGGCAAACAATAAATCCTCAAACAAAAATTACTGTTACCTCTAAAAGTGGCTATTTTATTCAGAAAGAAGAGCCTAGCTTAGTTATTGATGCTATTCACGATATGATTAGAATAGTTAAAAAATAATAGTATTAAAAATAGTTATGAGGCATTTCGAATTACAACCAACAATGAAAAATGAGTTAATAAAATTAGAACCTTTGAAAGAGGAAGATTTTGAAACCTTGTATCGTATTGCTTCCGACCCGGAAATATGGGAACAGCACCCAAATAAAGACCGATATAAAAGACCCGTGTTTGAAACCTTTTTTAAAGGAGCAATGGAATCGAAAGCTGCTTTTTTAGTATATGATGCACAAACCAATATGCCCATTGGTAGTTCAAGGTATTATAACTTCGATTATGATGCAAAGTCTCTTGCAATTGGTTATACCTTTTTAGCTAAAGACCATTGGGGCGGAGCATTTAATCGTTCTTTAAAAACAGTAATGCTTGATCATGCTTTTACGTTTTTTGATAAGGTTATTTTGCATATAGGAGCCTATAACATTCGTTCTCAAAAAGCCACCGAAAAGTTAGGCGCAAAAAAAATAGCTGAAATAGAAATGGAATATTATGGCGAACCTAATCGCTTAAATTTCGTGTATCAAATAGACAAGGAAACGTGGGAACAAAAAAACAGATAGGTTAAGTCAAACCATTAGCTGCATTATAGCAATCTCTACAAAGAGGCTCGTAGCAATTAGTTTAACTAATCTTGTTTAATTATTTTTTGATATTTACTGTGAGTTCCATCAGAAATTTTCAGAATATAAATACCATTATTTAATGACTGTATATTCATTTCATTATTTTGAGTAGTAATTATGTGTGCTTGTTTTTCCTTGCCTGTTACATCATAACAAGTAACGGTATAGTTAACACCATCTTTTAAATAATTAAATTGTAATTTATCAGAGGTTGGATTTGGATAAGCAGTTACAGTAATTATTTCAGTAGGATGTTCATTTAACCCTGTTGTAACAGGTAATACAATATTGCCACAATAAGTATCATTAGTATGATTTGCATCGCTTTTAAAGTTAGGAGAGGATGTCCAAAAACAAACATTAGTTAATGTATAATTTGTACCTGCAACTAAAGATGTACCACTATAGGTTTCATCGTTTATATAGTTTGTAACAATGGTACTAAAGGTATTTGGTGCAATTAATAGGTTTGTATATAATTGATGATAAAATATTTTTCCACATATACCTTGAAAATTACGTGGCAACATGTTTAAGTATACTGATTTTAAAGTATCGGCACCTAAATTAAATACATTCACATTAAGTTGGTAATGATATTCGCTATAGATAGGAGACATTGTGTTTGTTTGTGGTAAAGAATAAGCATAGCCATTATTGACAGTAATTCCAGACACATAAGCATCTTGAGTTAAATTAATATCTCCTGATAAATCAATTTTAAAATAAGAAGTGCTATTGTTGGTTAAGGTGTTTGTTGATGCGGAATTAGTTGCCCAGTCATTAGCCACTATATTTAAGGAATTTGTTTGACAGGAAATACTTGTGAAGTTGTAGTTTGGATTAGATAGTGTATTTATATATTGAGAGGTTAAATTCTGATCAAATTTTAAAATGGCTGAATGATTAGAGGAGTTTTTCCCACAGGCATAAATAGTATCACTTAAAATATCATAATCATTAAGTAAAAAAGAGCCTTGACTTAAACTACTTGTATTAATTGGCGTTAGCGAAGAATTTATTTTTTCTATGAGGTGATTTGAGGTTAAACCATAATAATCACCTAATGAATTTTGAATAAATTTACTGTAAGAATTAGTAACGGTGTTTGTACTTATCACTGCCCCTGTTAAATCTAAAATAGATAATGAGTTTATACTAGGATAAGATGAAGAGGAATGACTTATTATAATAGTGCTACTTGTTATTGCAGATGAATTGATTGAACCCAAGGTATGGGATTGAGTGCTTGTTAAACTTCCAAGTTTAGAATAGTAATGAAGATAATCAGTACTAAATACTAAAAAACTACTGTCTGGTTTTTGAATAACCGACGTAAATGGTTCTGATTGAACATTACCAGCATAAGTAACAGTTAGTGTTTGTGTAAATTGTACAACGCCATTCGTGTCTATTTTTAAAAGAACACATGGCTTATCTGTAAGTATTACATCGCAGTTTTCATATTTTTCACCAACTAAAACCAC
>JANYGR010000032.1 GCA_025359355.1 Bacteroidota bacterium
CACCAATAATTGCTACCAAAGAAATAATAAAAGCTTCCAGTTTTTTAATACCTGAATTTAATAAGAACAATAAAATAAAACTATCCAACACGGTAATACAAACACCCGTTAATAAAGACACACTTGGAAACAATAAATGGATACCAATAGCCATACCCACTACTTCTGCCAAATCGCAAGCTGCAATAGCAATTTCGGCAAGGATATATAAAAAATAATTAATAAATTTTGTATAATGTTCTTTGGATGCTTGTGCCAAATCTTTACCACGCACCACACCTAATCGAACACAATGACTTTGTAAAAGTAGAGCAATTAAATTACTCATCACTAATACCCAAATTAAACTATAACCATATTTGCTTCCGCCTTCAATGTCGGTGGCCCAATTGCCGGGATCCATATAACCAACGCTAATCATATAAGCTGGGCCAAAAAATGCCAAGAGCTTACGAATACCAAATTTATTTTTGGTATTCACGGAAGCATTGACTTCGTCCAGCGACTGTTGGTTATGATTTGCCATTAGCTGAATACACAAGAATAGACGAAGCTACTTGTTCGCTTATAAATTCTTGATTTTTTTTATTAATTTTTACTTTATAAGAATGATCATAATCGTTGAAAGACTCTATCTCTATTACACTTCCAAGGTTTAACTCCAATGTAGTTAAGTATTGCAAAAATTTAGTTTCGTGATTAAGCACACCACTAAATATTACTTTTTGTTTATTGGTAACTGTACTTAATGAAAAAGATTGTTGGTAACGCATTTTACCATCTTTATCAGGAATAGCATCTCCATGCGGATCAAATTTAGGGTTACCTAAAAAATCATCTAATTTATTCACGAGTTCTTTGCTATTGATATGTTCCAATTGCTCAGCAATATCGTGCACTTCGTCCCATTTAAAATTTAATTTTTTAACTAAAAACACTTCCCATAGACGATGTTTACGAATAATATCCAACGCAATTTCTTTCCCTTTTTTAGTTAATAAAACGCCATGGTATTTTTTATAGGTAATGATTTTTTTATCAGATAAACGCTTAATCATATCTGTAACAGAAGCAGGCTTCATGGCTAAAGAAACAGCTATATCATTAGTAGAAATGGCTGCCTTGTGATTTAGCTCTTCTAATTTAAAAATCGCTTTGATGTAATTTTCTTCTGTAAACGTCGTTAACATGCGTACAAAAATAGTAATTTTGTTCATCTAAACAAATTTTTAGATTAGTCTAAATAAATAGTAAATACGCGTGAGGGATTGTAGCGGTTATCCTTTTTATAGAAGAGATTGGAGGGCAGGAATAAAAAGATAATAGCGAAAAGCCCGACCCCGCCGCCTCTTTAGCGGGGACACGCCCACACCAATAAATTTTATATATTTATCTTTCAAAAAAATACCATGCAAACAAGCTATACCTTACTCAATCCTACTATAATAACAGAACTTACCAAATTAGTTGATGCAGAAGATGTATTAACTGACGTTGAAAACCTTGAAAAATATGGCAAAGACGAAACAGAAGATTTATTATACAAACCTGAAGTAGTTATTAAACCCAAAACGACTGAACAAATTTCGGATATTTTAAAATTAGCCAATGCTTACAAAATACCAGTAACGGTGCGTGGTGCAGGCACTGGGCTAAGTGGTGGAGCATTACCAATTTATGGTGGAATTGTAATTAGCATGGAACGCTTTAATCATATTTTGCAAATTGATGAACGTAATTTGCAAGCCACCGTTGAACCAGGAGTTATTAATTATATGTTTCAGGAAGAAGTAAAAAAACTAGGATTATTTTATCCACCTGATCCTGCAAGTTGGGGCAGTTGTTCTTTGGGAGGCAATGTGGCACATAGCAGTGGTGGACCAAAGGCTGTAAAATATGGCACAACGAGAGATTATGTTTTAAATATAGAAATGATATTGCCTAACGGTGATGTTATTTGGACAGGCGCTAACACTTTAAAATATTCGACGGGTTATAACTTAACTCATTTAATGGTTGGTAGCGAAGGGACGCTTGGTATTATTACTAAAATTGTTTTCAAATTAATTCCTTTACCTAAGCACGACTTATTAATGCTTGTTCCATTTAATTCGGCAGAGCAAGCGTGCGAGGCCGTGGGCGCTACTTTTAGAGCAGGCATTACGCCAAGCGCTATGGAATTTATGGAACGTGATGCCATTGACTGGAGTATGAAATATGCTGGCGAAGTAAACTTTGCAGTAAAGCCCGAATGGCAAGCATTACTATTAATAGAAGTAGATGGGAATAATATGGATGTGTTGATGCAAGACTGTGAAACCCTTGCCGGTATTATGACAGAGCATGGTTGCGATGAAATTTTATTTGCTGATAGTGCTGAACAAAAAGCTTCTTTATGGAAAATCAGACGAAAGGTTGGAGAAGCTGTTAAAAGTAATTCGGTATATAAAGAAGAAGATACGGTTGTTCCGAGAGCTGAATTACCAAAGCTTTTGAATGGTGTGAAAGCAATAGGCAAAAAATACGGTTTTAAAAGTGTATGCTACGGACATGCTGGTGATGGTAATTTACATGTAAACATTATTAAAGGCGAACTATCCGATGAAGTATGGGATAAAGAATTACCAAAAGGGATTACCGAAATATTTGAATTATGTAAAGCGTTGGGGGGCACTATTAGTGGGGAACACGGCATAGGCTTAGTGCAAAAAGATTATTTATCTATTGTATTTCCAGAACACCAACTGCAATTAATGAGAAATTTAAAAACACTATT
>JANYGR010000073.1 GCA_025359355.1 Bacteroidota bacterium
CTAATAAGTAACCTACGTTTAATTCAGCACCTATGTTTTCAGAAAACATATAACCTACAGTTGCACCAAATTGTAATCCTCTTCCAAAAGAACCTGTACTATTCGATATTTTATAAGTTTCTACTGTCCCTGAACCAGAAGGATTTCTAGTATAATCATTTGCTGAAAATGAAGAGTTAGGAGCCATACTAAATCCGTAACCACCACCCGCACTTACATATAACTGAGAATAAGCTTGCGTAGCAAATAAGGTAGACATAATCGCTACCGACAATTGTATTTTCGCTGTTTTTTTCATAATGTTAATTTTAGTTTAAATTGAAAATTTATTAACCCCAAAATTAGCTGATTATGACTTAAGAGTAACTAATACACGTCATACTTATCAACTTGTTGTATTTAATAAAAAAGACTAAAAATCAACAGCCTTGGTTCAAAACATAATTTTACAACTCAATTAATAAACGTGTTGTCCACCATTAATGCTATAATTAGCACCAGTAATAAAACTCGATTCTTCGCTTGCTAAGAAAGATACTAAATGTGCTACTTCGTTTGTACCGCCCAATCGTCCCATAGGCACTTGCGCTACAATTTGTGCCAATACTTTTTCGGGAACTGCCATAACCATATCGGTTCCTATATAGCCTGGAGAAATTGTATTAACGGTGATGCCAAATTTAGCTACTTCCATTGCTAAAGATTTAGTGAAACCATGCATCCCTGCTTTAGCAGCTGAATAATTCGTTTGTCCAAACTGCCCGCGTTGCCCATTAACAGAAGAAATTTGAATGATGCGTCCAAATTTTCGATCCATCATGCCTTGTAAAACCTGACGCGTACAATTAAATACAGAATTCAAATTAGTATTAATGACCGCATGCCAATCTTCGGGCTTCATATTGATTAAGCGTCCATCGCGTGTGATACCTGCATTATTAACAAGCACGTCAATATTGCCAATTTTTTCTTCAATTTCAGCAATCATTTTTCCGGCACTCTCAAAGTTACTCACGTCTCCATAAAATAATTCGATGTGTAATCCTTCGTCGTTCATCTTCTGCATCCAAGCATCCGCTTTTTCTTTAGTATGATAGTTCCCTACCACTCTATATCCATCGCTGTGTAACTTTTTACACATAGCAGTACCTAACCCTCCTGTTGCTCCAGTTACTAATACAACACGCTTGTTTGCCTTGTCCATACTATTTATTTTTTGATATTAAAATTTATTAAATCTTCTCCGAATTCATAACCGTTGCTTCGCCACTAGTACAAGTCTTTCCAGTTACTTTATCATTGATAATGGTTTCGATAACAGCACGATGTTTTTCTACATTAACTTCCTTTACGGTAAAAACAGCTACGTAATCTACATCAACAGACATTGGTCTTAAAAAATTTAATGATTGATTTAAATAGATCGTTCCTTCACCAGGAAACAATACGCCGAATACCTTACTAAATAAAGACGCACCAAGCATACCATGCATGATCGGTTTTTTAAAAATAGTTTTAGCAGCAAATTCCGCATTTGTGTGAACAGGGTTTTTATCGCCTGTTACTTCTGCAAAACGGTTTACTTCTTCTTGTGTAAATTTAAAATCGTGAGTATAGGTTTGTCCAACTTGTATCATGTATATCCTTTTTTGTAAAAATGAATAATATATTTGACATTGTCAATAGAGTGATTCAATAAATAGAGGCTTACAAAATATTTTACTTTCTATTTCCTTTTGCATAACAATAAAAAACACGGCTAAAAGCCAAATCCAGACTACTTGCATACTGGCTCTTTCATTATAAAAGCTTACTAAACTTTTATCACGTAAGCTCTCTTCGCTCAAAAAAGTCTTCGCAGTAACATCAGAAAAATATGTATATCGCTCCTTTTATTCGTGTTTTCATTATTTTACCTTTCGGTATAAATGAGTGCTTCGCAATTAACCAAAACCAAACCTACACTTACCAACGTGTATGTATTGGTTTTTATAGCTCAATTCTACCAAATCTCAAAATTATTATAGATCATGGCTTTGCCCCATTTTTCTTTACCATAATCCTTTATGAGTTGAGCTTTTAAATCAGGCGCTTTCATTGGTTTTTGTTTGATTTTTCTTGGTAATAGTGTTAGAGGATCTTGCTTTGTAGCATCTACACTTTTTGCAAAATAAATAACCCCTCCATCTTCTGTTGCTAAACCCAATATAGCGCCTGGTAATCCTACAAAACTTTCAGGACCTATTGATGAATTAATTTCTGAACAAAACCAAGCATAAATACGAACGCTATCACTAGCATGCCATATAGCTTTACGACAAACGTATCCACAAATAGATCGTTTGTTATCTGTTATTTTCCATGAGAATTTTCGCGTCGTATCGTCCAATAAAAAAAGTTCTCCCCATATTTTTTTTTCGGTTAAGCGTTTTTTTGTTTGCGTATTTTGATACACTACATTTTTAGTGGTGGCCCAACTCATTTTTTCCACCAAATCACTCTCTTGTGGCTTAAATACAGACAATGAATCATTAAAATATAATTCGAACATATCTATTTTATTTTTATCCTCTTCCTTCAACCAATCTTTTACATCTGGATTCCACTTAAATTTTTTATACAAATTAGTACGTCGCTCGTAGGTTATTTTACCACTGGTTATTTGCGCATCAAGTCTATTTGTATTTATAAAAATCAACCATATAAAACACAGGCTAAATACCTTACATAACTTTAGCTTAAAAATTTTATTTTCTAAATTACATCTCATCTTCTGTTTCTTTAGTTTTATTACTATTAAATTTAAACGTAAGTTTGAGTAAAAAATAACGTGATATAATATTCGTTTTAACATCGGCTATAACGTTACTGGTAGTCGTTCTAACAACATTGATATTTTGATTGAACATATCATAAGCATAAAATGCGACGATTAAATTTTCATTTTTTAAGAATGTTTTAGCTAATGAAGCATTCCATATAAAATAATTAATATTATACCCATTGGCTCGTTTACCATTCATCGTATACGACGCATCACTTTCTAACACAAACTTTTTAGGTAATTTTACATTAATATTCCCTGATATATTTTCAGCTGTATAAGGCTTATTACTAAGCGAATTAAGAGTAGATGATGATGAATTATATTCGGCATAACTTGTGATACCCGCTGTAAATTTCTCTAATTCCAATCTAATATTGATACCCACATTTGTATTGAGACTAGAAGTAGTATTGAGTATATTATTAATGTAATTTTTATTGTTCGAATAATTTCCATTAAGGTTAGGCTCTAATATAAATTTCTTTGAAAAAAACGGAAGACTCGTTCCTAAATAACCACCATAAGAATAATTACCATTTACATTAACAGTTTTAGAAACGGTTCTTCCAATATTATCATAACTTGTAGCGCTTGTAAAATCATTATTGGTATAATAATAATTAAAACCCATCCAGGTATATTTACCACTAACTGGTTTCCATGAATTAAAATTTAAAGAAACTTGATGTTCAGCTGTTGGCAATAAATTAGGATTACCCACATTTATAAAATTTTGATTTGTATTATCTTTAATTGGCTGTAATTGGCTAATGGTAGGGTTTGTAGAATTCATCTTATAAGAAACATCTAATTGCATATTATCAGAAAACTTATACTTAAAAGAAGAAAAAGGCAACACATTGTTAAAATTTTGTTGAATGGTTGTATTCAAAAATAAATTATGATTATTTACAAATACGTTTCGCACTTTAGTACCAGCAATAAAACGAAGCTTTTTAATTTCATAAATAAACTTTAAGCCACCTCTATTTATATTTTTTATATTTTCGAAATTATTAGTGTAATTGGAATCTAACACGTTGTATTCGCCACCAACATTATTAAATGATTTTTTATCTTGCTTACTATTATAATACATGAAATCGTAAGATGCTTCTACTTTAATTTTTTTAGTAATAGGTTCTAAAAAAGCAACGCCAACATTATGATTTTGATTATCAATCGTATTTGTTTTTTTTTGATCGATAGAACTTAAAGTTTGTGTAGTTGTAGTGAAAAATTGATTAACCGTCTGTAATAGGCTATTACCATCACTTTTAGAGAACGCATCCGTATAATAAAATGACAACAACCTATCTTTCTTCATGAATTTTCGAGTAATTTTAAGATTATTAGAAATATCATACCCTTTATTATTATTGTTATTTATAATATTTGTGTTACGAGATTTTACATTGTCATTTCTCACAAAATCAGTTTCATTTGAG
>JANYGR010000122.1 GCA_025359355.1 Bacteroidota bacterium
ATTGGCGAAACGTTAATTACTGCCAAACATACTATTACTGATGCTGACGTTGTAAATTTCGCAAATGTTAGCGGCGACCATTTTTATGCGCACGTAGATACAACATCCTTGGAAGGTACTATGTTTACAGGGCGTGTAGCCCATGGTTATTATATTTTAAGTAAGGCCGCCGGTTTATTTGTGAACGCAAAAAAAGGCCCTGTGTTATTAAATTATGGTATAGATGAATGTCGTTTTACAAAACCGGTTTATATGGGAAGCACCATTGGAGTTCGTTTTACGTGTAAGGAAAAAATTGAGCAAGAAAAAAAGAACGAAGAAGATATTGCTAAAGGCATTGTAAAATGGTTAGTGGACGTGTATGATGAAACCGGTGAGACAGTTGCTATTGCTACGATATTAACAATGGTAAAAATGAGAAATCAGGATTAGTTTTTTGTAAAAAAGTTTTAAATAGACGTAAGGATTAATTAGAAACGTTATTGCTGGTCTTAATATTATTATAGAAATAAGATAGTACAACGCAACATTTTAGGTAATGATTAAGCCAGCAACGGTGTAATTATAAATAGCTTTCTAAAACTGAATCTTTATTATGATTTGTATGAAAATCTTAAATGCAGTATGAAAAAAAGCTTCTTAATATTTATTATTACCATTAATGGTTTTTTTAGTTTTTCACAAACTAAAAAAACGGACTCATTAAAAAATCAATTAAAGATCACATTTCAGGATAGCCAAAAAATTAATTTATACATTTCATTAGCGCAGGAGTTACTCCATGAAAATGTAACAGAAAGTTTCGCTTATGCTTTTAAAGGGCTTTCATTATCAACTCAAAACAAAAATAACAAAGGTGTTGCCGACTCCTATCAAATATTAGGAAATCTACATAGTTTTAATTCTAACGATTCGTCTTTATTTTATCTTATAAAATCGAAAGATTTAAAATATAAATTAAAAGATTTAAAAGGAGTCGCATCATTATATACCAGCATTGGCACCTGTTATGATAAATTTGGAAATTCGGAATTAGCCTTAAATAATTACATTAAAAGCTTAAAGCTATTTGACTCGTTAGGGATACAAAAAGGAATTGCTGGCGCCGCGCTTGGAATAGGGAATGTATTTTCAACTATTAAAGATTTTAAAAAGGCTATAGAATATTATGAAATATCTATTGTGAACTATAAAAAAATAAATAGTCCGTACTTATCTTGGGCTATAAACAATTTAGCAACAGTATATGAAAAAACTAATAATAGACAAAAAGCGAAGGATTTATATGAAGAATCCTTAAAATTAAAACTAGAAAATAATGATTTTTATGGCGCTGTATTTTCTATCAATAATATTGGTCTAATTTTACATAAAGAAGGTAAAAATCAAGAAGCATTAAATTATTTTTTTAAAGCATTAAAAATAAATAGAGGATATCATTTAGAAAAAGAAACTTTTGCAAATTCATATAAAAATATTATAGAGAGCCTTCTTAGCTTAAACAAGAATAAGGAAGCGTCTTTGTTCTTAGATTCCTTAGAGATTTTAACCAATCAATTAAATCTTTCAAATTTAAAGTTAGAATATGTAAAATTAAAAAGTGCCTACTACGAAAATATTAATGATTTTAAAAACGCATTATTTTTTAAAGACAAGTATATAACACTTAATGATTCTTTTTTAACCTACGATATGAATAAACAAGTTTCTGAAGCAGACGCAAAGTATAAAGCAGAAAAGAAACAAAAAGAAATAGAATTATTAAATAAAGACAACATTATTCAACAAATAAAAATAGATAAACAGCAGACACAAAAAAATTGGTTCATTGTTGGATTAACAATACTGGCAATATTATTAGCCTATTTGTATAAAAACTATATACAAAAACAAAAAGCTAATGTCTTAATTACATCGCAAAAAAAAGAGGTAGAAAACAAAAACCATATTATCGAAGAAAAACAAAAAGAAATTGTAGATTCTATACAATACGCAAAACGTATTCAAACTGCATTATTAGCCAACAAAATATTTTTAGATAAACATCTGTTAAATAATTTCGTTTTATTCAACCCAAAAGATATTGTAAGTGGTGATTTTTATTGGGCTACAGAACATGACAATAAGTTTTATTTAGCTGTTTGTGATTGCACGGGGCACGGTGTTCCTGGAGCTTTTGTGAGTTTACTTAATATCGGGTTTTTAAGCGAAGCAATTAAAGAGAAAAATATTGAACAACCTCATGAAATTTTTAATTATGTAAGAACAAGGTTGATTGATTCTATAAGTAACGATGGACAACAAGATGGCATGGATGGCATCTTACTTTGTATTAATAAATTAACCAACCAAATGACATATGCTGCCGCTAATAACGAACCTATTTTAATTTCTAATAACAATATTATAGAATTACAGAAAGATAAAATGCCTGTTGGTAAAGGCGAAAAAACAGAATCATTTACTTTATTTACAATTAATGCAAATAAAGGAGATACTTTATATTTATATACCGACGGATACGCCGATCAATTCGGAGGTGAGAAAGGAAAGAAATTTAAGTATAAGCAATTGAACGAATTACTTCTCTCTATAAGCAATAAACCAATGCTATATCAAAAAGACGAATTAAATGCTGTTATTGAAAACTGGAAGGGGAATTTAGAACAAGTAGATGATGTTTTAATCTTTGGATTGAAATTATAAGTGTTAATCATTGATTAATTAATAAAAGATATATCTTTAAGTAAAGAATTATTAATAATGAGAACCATAAAAAATATCTGTTTTTTTTATCTATTGAGTATACAGATAAATTACGCTCAAACTCCCGCTATTGATAGTTTAATTCGTTTATCAAATACAGTAATGACTGATACAACGAAGGTTAAATTATATGGTGATATTTGTTGGGAACTAATGGCTGTCAACATTTCCAAATCATTGTACTATGCTGAAAAACAATTGGCACTTGCAAAACAAATTCATAACAACCCTTTAATTGCCCAGGCAGAAAGTGATTTAGGTAATGTATTAAATAGAAAAAGTGATTATCCAAACGCTCTCATTCATTATTACAAGGCGCTTGATTTAAGACAAAAATTAAAACAACCTATTAAGGAGGCTGGCATTTATTCTAACATCGCCACAGTATTAATGCGTCAAAATAAGTTTCAAGAAGCCATTGTTATTAACTTTAAGTCTCTTAAACTTTTTGAAGAAATCAACGACAAAAACAAGCAATCACTCATTTTAGGAAATATTGGAAACATATATTATGAGCTAGATCAAAACAAGCAAGCTTTAATATATCAAAGAAAAGCCCTTCTTTTGGCTCAAGAAAGCAACAATCCATCTTCAGAAGCAAATATTTTAATTAATATAGGTGGCATATTTCATAGTGAACAAAACTTAGACTCTGCGCTTCATTATTACGAGGTCTGCGAAAAAATTCTATTAAAAAATAATTTATTATACGCTTTAGGATCTGTGTATAATGATATTGGCAAGGCATATTCCGATAAAAAAGAATATTCAAAAGCAATATCCTACTTTGATAAAAGCTTAGCTAATAGAATTGAATTTCAAGACGAATATGGCATCGGACTTTCAAATGTGTTTATTGGTGAATTAGATATTAAGCTTAAAAAATATAAAGAAGCCATTTCTCATTTAGAAACATCTATTCAAATTTTTAATAAAACACATTCTTTAATCAACCTTAAAGACTGCTATAAATATATGGCTCAGGCGCATGAATCGAATGGCGACTTGAGCTCTTCGATTAAAGACTATAAGTTGTTTTCTGCATATAAAGATTCTGTATACACCACAGACGCCTCTAGTCAGCTGGTAGAGATGAATACTAAATATGAAACAGATAAAAAAGCGCAAGAAAATAAATTACTCACTACTCAAAATAAATTATCTGAAGAAACAATTAATCGACAACGAACGTTTTCTTATTTTATTATTACAGCCCTATTGCTTTTGGCTGGCTTAGCGTTCTTTATTTTTAGGGGGTTAAAATTTCAACGAAAAGCAAACTCTATTATCTCTAAACAAAAACAAGTTGTAGAATCGAAAAATCACATCATAGAAGAGAAACAAAAAGAAATTGTTGATAGTATAAATTACGCTAAGCGAATACAATTTGCTTTACTGGCTAATCACGAATTCGTTAATCAATTTATACCAAACAATTTTATTTTATTTAAACCTAAAGATATTGTGAGTGGCGATTTTTATTGGGCTACTGAACACAACAATAAATTTTACTTAGCCGTTTGTGACTGCACGGGGCATGGTGTTCCTGGGGCCTTTATGAGTTTATTAAATATTGGTTTTTTAAGCGAAGCAATTAAAGAAAAAAACATTGAAGAGCCTCATGAAATTTTTAATTACGTAAGATCTCGCTTAATAAACACGATTAGCAAGGATGGTCAACAAGATGGCATGGACGGCATCTTACTTTGTTTAGATAAGGCAAACAATCAATATACGTATGCCGCTGCCAATAATGAACCTATATTAGTTTCAAACAATGTGGTAAAAGAATTACCTAAAGATAAAATGCCCGTGGGAAAAGGAGAAAAGATGGAAAGTTTTACATTACAAACCCTTAACTTAGAAAAAGGAGATACGCTATATTTATATACAGATGGTTATGCGGATCAGTTTGGCGGTCCAAATGGTAAAAAGTTTAAATACAAACCATTAAACGAATTATTGTTATCCTTTTGCGATAAAGAAATCGCATTTCAAAAAGAAAAATTAAATACTAATTTTTTAGATTGGAAGGGTAATTTAGAACAAGTTGATGATGTTTGTATTATAGGGCTTAAGATTTAAGTTTAAATAAATTTTAAACTTTATAGATTGTTAGAGTAAACAAATAATTGTGTAGTTTAGTAATATGTTGAAAATTAAAAAATTAATGTTTTTTGGTTATTATGTGTACCGATTTTGAAGAGCTATTCGCAGAATATGAATATTGCTTCAGCCATAAGTTCACTCAAAACTACTAATGAGGATACAAATAAGGTTAGACTCCTAAAAAAACAGCTTGGGATATAAGCTACGAAAGTTCATATATAAAAATAGAATATATTAAACAAACGTGCGTATTAGCTATAAAATTAAATTATAGTTATGGTATTGCTATTTCGGCTAGCACATTAGGTTCTATTTATACAGATATGGGAAAGTATAAAAATGCACTTACCTGTTTTTATGAGGCTATGGGCCTTGAAAAAAAGTACGGTTATAAATTGGATTTAGATAGCGCCTATTCAAACATTGGAATATTGTTCGGAAAAAAGGCGAAATTACTACGGCTCTTGATTTTTATTGCAACTCACTTAATAACCATAAAATTTTAATTTATGCAATCTCATATTCACAATTATAATCAGAACATTTTCGCAAAGTCATTTGCCAAAAAAATAAATTTTGCTAAGTTATTAATAATCTTTGCGCTGGTTTTATATTACCCGATATGTGCACAAAATGGTGAGTTTGAGATAGAATATCAAAAAATTTTAAGTATCAGAATTCCCCAACAAAAAATTGATTCGCTTGAAAAATTTTCAAAATTTGTAGCATTTAAGGATTATAAGTTTGGTGAAAAAGCTTCTCTAAAATTAATAGAACTTACGCGAAATACTACCTCAAAAAAACAGTTTTTAACGGCCTACAATGTGCTGGGCTTGGTAACGCACTATTTAGGAGAAAACGAAAAAGCATTACTAATATTTGATACATTAATTAAAAAATCGATTGGGTATAACGACACGCTTATGGAAGCTAAAGCCCATGGTAATTTAGGGTTGGTTTATGAAGGGCTTGGTAATTTTAAGAAGGCTTATTCTGAATATTCCAAGTCACTCAAATTAGCTGAGAGGGTTAAAAACAAATCGATGATGGCCGCGTCCTACGGAAATATGGGTAATGTATTGGTTAGGTTAAATGATTTTAAAGGGTCGATACCGAATTTTGAAAAAGCGGCCGAACTTTTTATTGAAACGGAAAATATTAAAGCTACCGCTAACCAATACAATTCATTATCGCAGGCTTATAATGGCTTGAATAATATTAAAACTCAGGAGTTGTATCTCGAGAAAGCCGCAAAATTATATCGGGATATCGGAGAAAAAAGAGCTTTGGGCACAGTGTTACTTAATTTAGGTGGTATACAAGAAGATTTTTATCATAACTCTAAAGAGGCAATAAATATTACAAACGAAGCGTTAGCGCTAAAAATCGAAACAGATGATTTAGCTGGTATAGCAAACGCTTACCTAAATTTGAGTGGACAATATGCTTCCGTTAAAAGTTTTGATAAAAGTTTTGAAGCAATAAAAAAGGCGAAAACAATTTCAGAAAAATTAAACGATCTGTTCTTTATTTCAAACGTATTAGAAAAGTTTTCGATGCTTTATCGTTTAAAAGGTGATTTTAAAAACGCATATAATTATCATATTCAGTTTACTACGCTAAAAGATTCGATAGTAGGAAAAGAAACGCAAAAGTCGATTGTGGAATTTAAAGAGTTGTATGAATCAGAAAAAAAACAGAGTCAAATTGACAATCTCGAAAAACGGCAAGCAATTGCTAAACTCGAAATTATTAAAAACGAAGAGCAATTAAAAAGAGAAAAAGCACAAAGGGTTTTAATAGTAGGTGTCTTAATTTTTGTAATCGTACTATGCGTATTTTTAATTAGAGCATTTATCATTAAAAGAAATAACGCGCAACTTTTGGAAACAAAAAATGAATTGATTAATGCAAAAAACGCGGCGTTGCAAACTGCAAACAAAGAAAGTTTATATCAAAAACATATTATCGAGGAAAAACAAAAAGAAATTGTTGATAGTATAAATTACGCTAAACGCATACAAGTTGCTTTACTGGCCAATCACGAATTCGTTAATCAATTTATACCAAACAATTTTATTTTATTTAAACCTAAAGATATTGTGAGTGGCGATTTTTATTGGGCTACAGAACACAATAATAAGTTTTATATAGCTGTGTGTGATTGCACAGGGCATGGTGTTCCTGGGGCCTTTATGAGTTTATTAAATATTGGTTTTTTAAGCGAAGCGATTAAAGAAAAAGGCATTGAAGAGCCTCATGAAATTTTTAATTACGTAAGATCTCGCTTGATAGATACGATTAGCAAGGATGGTCAACAAGACGGCATGGATGGCATCTTGCTTTGTTTAGATAAAGCAACCAATCAATATACATATGCAGCAGCAAACAACGAGCCCATCTTAATTTCGAATAATGAGGTAAAAGAATTACCTAAAGATAAAATGCCCGTTGGCAAAGGTGAAAAAACTCAATCCTTTGCTTTGCATACCATAAAAGCAAACAAAGGAGATACCTTGTTTTTATACACGGATGGTTATGCGGATCAGTTTGGTGGCGCTAAGGGAAAGAAATTCAAATACAAAGCCCTAAACGACCTATTATTAGCCAATGTCAACCAATCAATGGTTTACCAAAAAGAACATCTAAATAACACCATCGAGCAATGGCGAGGAAATTTAGAACAGGTAGATGATATATTAGTAATTGGGATTAAGCTGTAGCGCTATTTTATTTATTCTTCAACGCCCATTCCTTTGCAAAATAAGTTAAGATAACAGATGCTCCTGCGCGCTTCATGCTTAACAAAATTTCATCACGCACTCTATCGCCATCAATCCAACCTTTGGCGGCCGCAGCTTTTACCATCGCATATTCGCCGCTTACATTATAAGCCACAATTGGTAAATCAAAATTATCGCTTAGGTCTTTAATCACATCTAAATAAGACAGCGCTGGTTTCACCATCAAAAAATCCGCACCTTCTTGTGTGTCTAATTGCGCTTCAATTAATGCTTCACGGCTATTTGCTGGATTCATTTGATAGGTTTTTTTATCGCCAAATTTTGGTGCGCTATCTAAGGCATCTCTAAACGGGCCATAAAATGCACTCGCATATTTAGCTGTGTAACTCATGATGCTCACGTTTGTAAACCCATGATCGTCTAGCGCTTCGCGAATTACTCCTACTCTGCCATCCATCATATCACTTGGCCCGATGATGTCAATCCCGCACTCTGCTTGAGCAACAGCCATCTTCGCTAATATGCTTAATGTTTCGTCATTAACAATCTCTCCATTTTTTACTAAGCCATCGTGTCCATCGCTGCTATATGGATCCATAGCCACATCTGTCATAATACAAGCTTCAGGAAATTCTTTTTTTATTTGTGTGAGTGTTTTTAAATACAACCCTTTTTTGTTAAAACTTTCTGTTGCTCGCTTATCTTTGTATTTATCCGCCAGACTAGGGAACACGTCAAATGCCTTAATACCTAATTTCATACAGGCTTCAATTTCTTTTAAAATTAAATCCGGACTATATCTGTAAATACCAGGCATAGAAGCCACTTCCGATGTTTTGTTTTTTCCATCAATTAAAAATAAAGGAAAAATAAAATCATTAACCGTTACATGGTTTTCTTGAATCATGTTTCTTATAACTTCTGATTTGCGGTTTCTGCGTGGACGATGTGTGATCATAGGCTTATGTTTAGTCCCTCTAAATTTCCCCGAATGGGAGGCTTTGCGAGATGAGTTATTGTTTGTTTAAAAAAATATTTTTATTATTTATAGTTAGTGAAGGCTCCTCTCCTTTGGGAAAGTTGGAAGCGACGGCTACGCCTTTATACATTGTATAAACAGCAATAGCAATAATAATATGACTTAAATCCATGTGATTAAACCACACAGAAACCGCAAGTTTAAAAATATGACACAAAACTGCAAAAATAGCAATGCCAACACCTAACATCATGTGTTTGCTTAATACAGATTTAGTGCGTTTATAATTTATATATTCTAAAATCATTACCGAACAAATTAATCCTATAGCCGAATGAACCTCAACAACAACAAAGGAAAACACGACAAAGGTTAAAATAAGCGCTAAACAAATTTCAATGGCATTTATCCAAAACAACAGATTGAAACTCTTTTCTCCTATCGTTTCTTTTGTATGATATAACGCTGCATACTGTCCGAATCCAACACTGATAACGCCTGTGACCCAGCCAAAAATTTTTGCATTAAAATTCCATTGATACAAAAACGCATGTCCTATAATGGCCGACACGAGTGTTGAAATTCCTGTCGTTAAAAAAAACCAACGATACAATTCGATTCCTTTTGTTGATTGCTTTGTTTT
>JANYGR010000126.1 GCA_025359355.1 Bacteroidota bacterium
AACGATAGCACCATGTTTCATGGATTCGAAATGACGGCCAACGATAATGTCTTTGTTACCTGTAGTAGTTACAAGAATATCTGCAATTTTTGCAGCATTATCCATTTTCACTACCTGGTAACCGTCCATTGCAGCTTGTAAAGCACAGATAGGATCGATTTCTGTAACCATAACGCGGACACCTTGAGAAGATAAAGATTGCGCAGACCCTTTTCCAACATCACCGTAACCAGCAACAACAGCTACTTTACCAGCCATCATCACGTCAGTAGCTCTACGAATAGCGTCTACTAATGATTCACGACAACCATATTTGTTATCAAATTTAGATTTAGTAACTGAATCGTTTACGTTGATTGCAGGTAACAATAAAGTACCGTTTTTCATACGCTCATATAAACGGTGAACACCAGTTGTTGTTTCTTCTGATAAACCTTTAATTCCAGCTGCTAACTCAGGATATACATCAAACACTAAGTTTGTTAAATCTCCACCGTCATCTAAAATCATATTTAATGGCTTACGGTCTTCACCAAACCATAATGTTTGTTCAATACACCAATCAAACTCCTCAGCTGTCATACCTTTCCAAGCATAAACCTGAATACCTGCAGCAGCAATAGCAGCAGCTGCATGATCTTGAGTTGAGAAAATATTACAAGAACTCCAAGTAACTTCAGCACCTAACTCTACTAACGTTTCAATTAACACCGCTGTTTGGATAGTCATGTGTAAGCATCCTGCAATACGCGCACCTGCTAATGGCTTAGAAGCACCGTATTCTTTACGAAGACTCATTAAGCCTGGCATTTCTTCCTCAGCTAATTTAATTTCTTTACGACCCCATTCTGCTAATGATAGATCTTTTACTTTGTACGCAAGGTACTTTCCTGTTGCTACTGTTGACATGTTATTTTTTGTTGATTAAAATTATTAATTTTTAATATTTATGCGAAGATAAGACATAAGTTTGTAACAACAAATAAGTAATATAGTTTAATTTATTATCATTTTGATTGAGGTTTTTAACATACAGGAAGGCTTATTCTTTGGGATCTTGGATCTAAAAGCATTTTCATTGCAATATCCAGATGTTTCAAAACGAGAAATTGAAACCCTTGGTAAAAATTTCTTATTAGCTCATTTAACTTCTGATACAACTCAATTAATTTATGATGATAAAGGAAAGCCTCATTTAGCAAACGATTCGAGGCATATATCCATTTCTCATTCACATGATCGCTTAGTTATTATCATTAATGAAAAGGAAGAAACGGGCATTGATATCGAATTACTGAGAGATAAAGTATTAAAAATAAAACATAAATTTCTATCAGCATCCGAATTATTGGACGCTAACGACGATGTTGAAAAACTATTAATTTATTGGGCAGCCAAAGAAACCTTATATAAAATATACGGGCTAAAAGAAGTTGATTTTATTAAACATTTAGCTGTTGAACCATTTATGAAACAAACTCATGGAAAGCTAAACGGTTTCATAAATTTATCTAACTTTAATGCTTCGTTTGAACTTAACTATCAATTAATAGATAATTATGCGTTAGTTTATGCGTTAAAAAAAATTACAGCTTGCTAACGAAAACAACACATACTCAACTCATTATTTTAATAGATCCGGATAAGTTCAATCCTGTTTTGGTTGATTTAGCTAATATTTGCAAGGTTTCTTATATTTTTGTAGGAGGAAGTTCTATCAAAAAAAATAATTTTGAGAAAACGATTAAAGCCATCAAATCAAAAACTAAAATCCCAGTTATTATTTTCCCTGGAGATGAAACCCAAATTTCTAAACACGCGGATGGTTTGTTATTATTGTCATTATTATCAGGCCGTAACCCAGATTATTTGATTGGTAAACACGTGAATGCAGCGCTCCGTATCAAAGTCTCTAAATTAAAAACAATACCTACAGGTTATATTTTAGTGAACGGAGGCAAGGCTTCCGCTACACAAAAAATAACTAAAACAAAAGCCCTATCATCCTCTAAAGAGATAATAAATACAGCTATTGCGGGGGAACTATTAGGAAAACAACTTATTTATTTGGAAGCAGGAAGTGGTGCAAAAAAAGTTGCGACGCCTACTTTAATTAGACAAGTTAAAAAAAATATTTCTATACCCTTAATCGTTGGAGGAGGAATAGATTCCGTTGCAAAAGCTAAAAACATACTTGCTACAAACCCTGATTACATAGTTATAGGCAATGCTCTTGAAAGAACGCCACAGTTAATT
>JANYGR010000134.1 GCA_025359355.1 Bacteroidota bacterium
CCTTCTTTATCTAAACCACCCCATACAAATTTATTCATAAGGTTATCATACATCACGTCTGTATTTACGCGACCACCTTGAGCCATTTCACTTTCCGTATTTTTAATTGGCATTAAGCGATATGCTAAACCTTCCAATTGAAAATAATCTTCTAACCCTAAATATGCTTCAGCACCCGTTGTTACAGCAAAGTAAATAGGACGTTTCCAGTTATTATGTGCAATTAAATCTAACACCATTAAATCATTTTTAGTGATATATTGGCGATTTATATCCCACTTGATATTTTTAACTAAACGGCCTGTATCTTTTACAGCGATTACTTTTTCACGCATCACCTGCATAGAATCTACAGGTACATAAAACGTTTTTGAAGGGAAATAATCATAAGGCTTAGAACCGTAATCCAATTTATTAGCAATATCATCTGATTCAACAAACTCAATTGCTTTTTTCAAATTCATTGGTCCAGTTCCTTTATCCATTAAATAAACGACTTCGCGTGTACCTTGCACTAATTTATCAGCAGGAATAGTAAATGGCACAGGAGCTGATTCGTAAGCCGCACGGCGTGCTTGAGCGATATACCAATCCGTTTGCAATAAACTTAAATTTACAACACGTACATCCGTTCTTATACCTTCTACTTCTTGAGCGTACCACAAAGGGAATGTATCGTTATCTCCGTTAGTAAATAATACAGCATTTGGTGCACAAGATTTTAAATAATTCACAGCAAAATCACGACTCATGGTTCGTTTAGAACGGTTATGATCGTCCCAGTTTTGCGAAGCCATGATTGTAGGAATTAATAATCCAACTAAAATTCCTGCAATAGCGGCATTTTTAGCATTTGTTTTTTTGCTTAAAAAATTGAAAATAAATAATACACCAAAACCAATCCATATAGCAAACGCGTAGAATGAAGCTACATAAGCATAATCACGCTCACGAGGTTGATATGGGTATTGATTCAAATAAATTACAACAGCTAAACCATTTAATAAAAAGAATAAAGAAACAATCCATAAATCTTTTTTATCGCTTTGGTATAAAAAAATAAATCCAAAAATTCCTAATATAAAAGGTAAGGCATAATACGAGTTACTTGCTTTGTTATTTGAAGTGGAGTGTGGTTCAAATGAAGTATCTGTATCTAAGCGCCAATCATCAAGTCCTTTGATACCTGTCTTCCAGTTACCTTCCAAAGGATTACCAGTTAAGCCTTGTATATCATTTTGACGACCAATAAAGTTCCAAGCAAAATAACGTAAATACATATAACCAACTTGGTATCTCGCAAAGTAAGTTAAGTTAGCCATGATCGTAGGGATTTGAATTTCTTCCATTTGTCCCGATTGCTCGTTCATTTTAGTTTTAGTTTTATGATGAGCCTGAACATCGCCCCAATAGCGGTATGACGACTCATGGTTACCTTGCTGACTCCACATACGAGGGAAAACCGTACAAAATTCTTTGTCATAAGCAGGGATCGATTTTTTTCGATCGTCGATTACCTTATACTTTTTTGATTTTTCATCTTTTGCGTATACTGGCTCACCATCTTTAAAATTAGCATTATCTGTAGGCGCATTATAATATTGCCCATAAGTTAAAGGCCAATCGCCGTATTGTTCACGATTTAAGTAAGACAACATCGTGATTGCATTTTCAGGATCATTTTCATCCATTGGCGTATTAGCTTGAGAACGAATAATTAAAATAAAGAAAGAAGAGTAGCCAATTATTAATGTGGCAAAAGAAATTAAAATAACATTAAGCGTATTTCCACTTTTGTTTTTTAAAACGTGAATACCATATAATAAACCGCCCAACACCAAAACTCTTGTAAACATTGCTCCTACTCCGTTTCCAGAGATAACAACTATTATTGTAAATAAAATAGCCGTATAAAATCCTAATTTATAAAATGATTCTTTTTTATTAACGGTGTACATAATTAACGACGTTAACGAAAAGAATAACAAAACAAAATATACCATAGAGCCAATGTTAAAGCCCATTCCCATTTTGTTTACAAAAAACACTTCGTAATCAGCCGCAAATTTTACAATTTTTGGAATCATGATATTTTGGATACCGCCCAGTAATATCAAGGAAATGATACCTGTGATGAAAAACGTTTTCCAAGTAAAAGGATATTTTTTAAAATAATACACAAAACATATAGCCGGTATTACAAGTAAATTTAATAAATGGACTCCAATGGATAAACCCATTAAGTAGGCAATAACAACCAACCAACGCATAGCACCAACCGGATTTGTAGTGTCTTCTTCGTCCCATTTAAGAATTGCCCAAAATACCATCGCTGTAAAGAAGGACGACATGGCGTAAACCTCGCCCTCAACTGCTGAAAACCAGAATGAATCAGTGAAGGTGTAAGCTAATGCACCAACTGCTCCAGCACCAAGAACTGCCCATTGTTTGGCAGACGTAAATTCTTCGCCCTTTTTAACAATAGCTTTTGTTCCTAAACGGGTGATAGTCCAAAATAAAAATAAAATTGAAAATGAACTACATAGCGCAGACATAATATTGATCATTTTGCCAGCTAATGCTGGATCTCCACCTGCCATTAAAGCAAAGAAGCGGCCAACTAATAAAAAGAAGGGTGCTCCTGGAGGGTGACCAACTTCTAACTTATAAGCACAGGCAATGTATTCACCACAATCCCAAAAGCTTGCTGTTGGCTCAATTGTAGACACATACGTAAATGTGGCGATGGCGAATACGATCCATCCGATAATATTATTTTGTTTTTTAAACTGCATATTGTTTTTATTTAAATACGGTAAGTTGCGAATTTAGTCAAAAAAGGTTCTTAAACATTAGTTAATTTATTTTTTATGATTTTTTTGTAAATGAAGATATTTTGCTATTTTTGTCGCCCGAACTTTTACGGAAGTTTAAATTGTCCGATGGTGTAACTGGCAACACGACTGATTTTGGTTCAGTAGAGTCTAGGTTCGAGCCCTAGTCGGACAACGGAAAGCCCCTCTTAAACTATTAAGAGGGGCTTTTTTATTGAAACTTTGTTTGGTATTATTTTTTAATAACGCCCAATTCCAATCCCACTTTTTTGAAAGCTGCTAAAGCTTTGTCTAAATGAGCCTGAGTGTGAGCTGCTGATAATTGCACACGAATACGTGCCTGCCCTTTAGCTACTACAGGGAAGAAAAAGCCGATAACATAAATACCTTCATCTAATAATTTATCGGCAAATATTTGAGACAGCTTTGCATCATACAGCATTACTGGGACAATAGCAGAATCGCCTTCTTTAAATTCTAAGCCTATTTTTTTTAAACCTGTTTTAAAATACTTGACATTATACTCTAATGTATCACGTAACTCTGTAGTTTCACTCAACATATCAAATACCGCGATAGACGCACCAACGATACTTGGCGCTAAAGAATTTGAAAATAAATAAGGACGAGAACGTTGACGTAATAATTCTATTATTTCTTTTTTACCTGTAGTAAATCCACCCATAGCACCGCCTAAAGCCTTACCTAACGTTCCAGTAATAATATCCACACGATTCATTACATTTTTTAATTCAACAGTTCCTCTGCCTGTTTTACCAATAAATCCTGAAGCGTGACTTTCATCAACCATCACTAAAGCATTGTATTTGTCCGCTAAATCACATATTTTATCCAACGGTGCTACAAAACCATCCATACTAAATACACCATCAGTTACAATAATGCGGTAACGTTGAGCTTGTGCTTTAATCAATTGCTCTTCCAAATCGGCCATATCACAGTTTTTATAACGGTAACGTTGGCTTTTAGACAAACGTACTCCGTCGATAATAGAAGCGTGATTTAATTCGTCGGAGATAATTGCATCTTCTTCACCAAACAAGGGCTCAAAAACCCCGCCATTTGCGTCGAAAGCAGCAGCATATAAAATAGTATCTTCTTGACCTAAAAAGGTTGCTATCTTTTTTTCAAGTGTTTTGTGAATATCCTGAGTTCCGCAAATAAAACGTACGGAAGACATACCGTAACCGTGAGTATCCAAAGCCTTTTTAGCCCCTTCAATTACTTTTGGATGAGATGATAATCCTAAATAATTGTTTGCACAAAATATGATTACTTCTTTGCCGTCGCTTACCTTAACCTGCGCCCCTTGAGGCGTAATGATAATACGTTCTTTCTTAAATAATCCGTTTTGTTCTATTTCTGTAAGCTGAGCTTGTAGGTGTTGTTGAAATTTTCCGTACATAATATTTTATTTAATGAGGTACAAATTAAAATAAATATATGTGATTTTTCATTTTTTTATGAATGTATATTTTAATAATACATTTCAAACCTACTAAAACATCCCGAAATAGTAGAAAAACTGAAAGACATGTACCCTTAACTTGTATAATTTAATAAACTTAATTATATTTGTCCTCTAAATGCATATGTGGCGTTCCCGATAGCTATCGGGATGGTAGCCGAGTCTACTCAATCTTTCTTAAATTTTACCATAGCGCACGTTTATATTTTATATTCTCAAAATTTAAATAAATTTTATATTGGTAGTTGTTTGGATTTATCTGAAAGATTAGAGAACCATAAAAACAAACTTTACCCAAATTGTTATACTGCCAAAGACAGTAGCTGGAAATTATTTTTTGAAATCCCAAACTTAGAATACCAACAAGCAAGGGGAATAGAAAATCATATTAAAAAAATGAAGAGTTCGAAATACATTTCAAACCTACTAAAACATCCCGAAATAGTAGAAAAACTGAAAGACATGTACCCTTAACTTGTATAATTTAATAAACTTAATTATATTTGTCCTCTAAATGCACATGTGGCGTAATTGGTAGCCGCGCCAGACTTAGGATCTGGTCCGCAAGGGTGGGGGTTCGAGTCCCTTCATGTGTACATGAGCAGAAAGGGAGCGATTTTCGCTCCCTTTTTCTTTTTTCAATCCTTTGTGTCGCACGTCTACCAAGCTAATCAGCGATAGTAGTTCATTTGGTTTTTCCGTTCGAGTTTTACCATCCGAAAATACGAGGTTTTTCCGCAAGCTCGAACGGACAATATCTCGTTTGCCGTTAATGTCCAAATTATCAAAGAGATAGCCTAAATGTTGAACAGCGGACAATCCTTTCTTTAAATAGTTACGGTATTCGAGTTCGGTTTGGTTGAAGGTTAATTGTTGACTTAAAAGGGTGTCAATTTTTGGTTCAATATTGCGTTTTATTTCTTTATATTCCGACATCTCCATTTCCCCATCAAGCATTAATTGTTGAGCTTTATTTAAC
>JANYGR010000151.1 GCA_025359355.1 Bacteroidota bacterium
TGGTGCTACAAATGGAATTGTTGTTATAAATGATATATCAAGTGGTGGGCAAACCATCTCAAGTTTTGCAAGTTCATTAGGGTCTATATCAGGACAAACTGTAACTGGCTTGGGTGCTGGTTCTCCAATTGTAACTTTAACTAATAATTTTGGTTGTACTTTCACGGTTTCTACCACACTAGCCTCATCTCCTGGCCCAAGTAATATAACATTAACCCCTACAAATGCATCTTGTGGACAAAATAACGGAAGCTTTACATTTGCTACTCCGGTGGGAGGTACAGCGCCTTACACTTACGCTTTAAATGCGGGTTCTTTTACAGCAGTGTCGCCAATTACAGGCTTAGCCGCAGGAACATATTCCTTAACGGTAAAAGATGTAAATGGATGTACTTATGTGAAAACAGTTGTTATTGGAAGTAGCTCAGGACCTTCTGCTATTACGGGAACAACAACATTAGCGGGTTGTTCGTTAAATAATGGAACTTATAATGTAACGAGTGTAACAGGTGGATTAGCTGCATATACATTCAGTGTAGATGCAGTATCTACGGGTAGTTTAACAGGTAGTTTAGCGGCGGGTACACATACTATAACTGTAAAAGATGCAACGGGTTGTTTATTCAGTACTACTTTTGTTATTTCTACGGCTACAGGACCTTCAGTTATTACAGTGGCTACAACAAATGCTAGCTGTGGCACAGCAAATGGAACATCTACGGTTACTAGTGTTACAGGTGGATTAGCACCTTATCAGTATTCATTTGATAATGGAGCTTTTTCAGTTGGAACCAGTGCCTCTGGTTTAACGGCAGGAAATCATACGGTTACTGTTAAAGATGCAAATACGTGTACGTTAACTACGGTATATACAGTATTAAATAATGGTAGTCCAACGGCATCAATTACTGGAACAACAAATGTCACTTGTAATGGATTGTCAAATGGAAGCTTCACGGTTGTTGGTTCAGGAGGAAGCGGTGCTCCATATACGTATACTTTAACAAGTCCATTTAATACAAATGGAACAGGGCAATTTTCTGGATTACCTGCAGGAGTATATAATGTTACCATAAGAGATATGGGTGGATGTACAGCTACTGCGTCAGTAACGATTACTCAGCCCTCTGTTGTAACATTAACAGCTACATCCATACCAGCTAATTGTTTTGGGACAGCTACTGGTACTGTAAATATTGCAGGTTCTGGTGGTGTTGGTCCTTATCAATATAATTTAAATGGAGGAGCTTATCAGGCTTCAGGTGTTTATCCAACACAGGGTGCTGCCATCTATAATGTTTCTGTAAAAGATGCAAATGGATGTATTACTACAGGAACAGTTCAAGTTACACAGCCTACAGCTTTAACTGTTGTTGTTGCTACTCAAAATGCAAACTGTACGGCATCAAATGGTATAGCTACAACAACTGTTACAGGTGGTACACCTTTATATACATACGCATGGACAGGTGCAGGCGGTGCAGGATCAACGAGTAATCCATTGCCGTCAGGTAATTATAGTGTGACAGTAACCGATAGTAAAAACTGTACGGTTGTAAAACCAGCAGTTATTGGTGTAACTCCGGGTGGCACAGCTACGATCACTGCTTTAACAAATGTAACTTGTAATGGGTCTGCAAACGGAAGTATGACTGCTGGGATGATTGGTGGCGCTTCGCCATTTACTTATTCATGGACGCCAGGAGTTCAAACGACAGCGACAGCAATTAATTTAGCACCAAATAATTATACCTGTACTATTACTGATTTTTATGGTTGTAAAGCTACAGCTATTGGAACTATTACACAGCCTTCTGTATTGACTCCGATTATGAATTCCAATAACGTTAAATGTTTTGGAACATCAACAGGAACGGTTTCGGCAATTGGTTCAGGAGGAACAGCACCATATAGTTATTTATGGTCAACCTTAGCAAGTACTTTAGCTACAGTGAATAATGTGGCTATAGGAATTTATCCTTGTAGCATTACTGATGCTAATAATTGTACGATTACTCAAACGATTGCTGTAACACAACCTAGTTCAATTACACTTACATCGTCTGTGACGGCGGCTAACTGTAATCAAGCAAATGGTTCTGCTACAATAACTGCAGCTGGCGGATCTCCCGCTTATTCTTACACATGGAGCACAGGTAGTAACCTTGCTTCAATTAGTGCTGTAGCGGCAGGTACTTATACAATTAATGTGAAAGATGCCAATAATTGTCTTCAAACGTTGGCGGCAACAGTTCCAAATTTATCAGGTCCTTCAGCTAGTATCCCAACAAAAACGAATGTAAGTTGTTTTGGTGGAAATAATGGTTTAGCAACAGTTGCCGGATCAGGCGGAACAACGCCATATATTTACACATGGAGTAACGGACAAGTAACACCAACCGCAACTAATTTATTAAGCGGAGTATATACGGTATCCGTTACGGATAACGCTGGATGCGTAGCTTCCACAAGTGTTAATATTACTCAACCAACAGCATTAACGGTAACTATAAGTCCAAGTAATCCAAAATGTTTTGGGTCAACAAATGGATATGGAATTGCAGCAGCTTTAGGAGGTACACCAGGTTATAGTTATGCATGGACAGCCGGTGGAGGAACAAGCGCTACTAGTAATTTATTAGGCGCAGGTAATTATGGTTTAAGTGTAACGGATGGTAACGGATGTGTAGTAACATCAACTATGGGATTAGTAAATCCACCAGCTATGTCGGCTAGCATCACATCAACCAATGTTACCTGTTTTAATGCTTGTAATGGAACAGCAGCTGCTACGTCAACAAACGGCGTTGGTGCTGTAAGTTATTATTGGACTGGTGGAGCTAGCCCTATATCTGCCCAAGTAGCTAATGGCTTATGTGCGGGAACATATACAATGGTAGCTACCGATCAAAATAATTGTACGGGAAGTAGTATCGTAACGATTACTCAACCAGCAGTATTAACCGCCAGTATAACATCAAGTGGAAGTATTACCTGTAATGGAGGAAACAATGGTTTTGCTTCTGTTACTCCTGCGGGTGGAACGGCAGGTTATACTTATACTTGGTCTCCAAGTGGTGGCTCTGCTGCAAATGCTAACTCATTAATAGCAGGTAATTATGTAGTAACCGTTAATGATACTAAAGGATGTTCAGCAACAGCTAGTGTAACAATACTACAGCCAACGCCTTTAGCTACAACTTTAACAACAACTAATGTAAAATGTAATGGAGGTTCTGACGGTACTGCCAATGTTACCTTTGCAGGTGGAGCAGGAACGACTAGCTTTTTATGGCAGCCGGGATTACAATCTGGAAATTTCGTTAATAATTTAAGCGCAGGTAGTCAAACGGTAACGATTACATCAAATGGCGCATGCCCAACTATTTTAACATTTACATTAACTCAACCTACGGCGTTGACAGCAGCCATCACTTCAACAAATTCACATTGTACACAAGCAGATGGATCTACAAATGCAGTTGTATCAGGCGGCACATCTCCATTAACTTATTTATGGAGCAATGGTATTTCTACTTTATCAAATAATAATGTTGTGGCAGGGGCGTATACCTTTACTGTAACAGATGCTAATAATTGTAAATTATCAGCGAGTGGATTTATAAATGATATAGCCGGGCCATCAGTTGTTGTAACCAGTACAACAGCAGTTAAATGTTTTGGACAAAGTAACGGATCAGCAAACACTACTATTTCAGTTGGGACTCCGCCATATAATATCTCATGGACGGGTAATTCAGCAACAACACAAAATGTAAGTAATTTTAATGCGGGTATCCATAACATAACAGTAACTGATGCTGCCGGTTGTATAGGGACAGCAGGCGTAACAATTACCCAGCCAGCAGCTTTAGTAAGCGCAATAGGTAGTTACTCAAATGTAACGTGTGCAGGATTTACCAATGGACAAGCTACGATGTTAGTAAATGGAGGAACAACCAATTATAGTTACGTGTGGACACCAAGTGCTCAAACATCTTCAGTAATGATTAATGTGGGAGCTAACACATACACCTGTAATGTAACTGATGCTAATTTATGTTCAACATCACAAGTAGTAACAATATCGCAACCTTTTGCTTTAGCAATGATAAGTTCTTCTGTTTCAAACATTTCTTGTTTTGGAGGAAGTAATGGTCAGATTGTAACAAATGTAACAGGTGGTACGCCTGGTTTAACTTATTCTTGGACGCCGGCTCAAACGAATAGCGGTATCATAGGAAGTTTAACACAAGGAACTTATAATTTGGTTATTACTGATATGAATAACTGTTCAATCAATGCAAGTTTCAATGTAACAGAGCCTTCAGCTTTAACATCTACATCATTGTCTTTACCAGCTAAATGCGGTATAGCAAATGGTTCGGCAACTGTTACTGCGGGCGGAGCAATGCCGGGTTATAATTATTCATGGAATACAGCACCTGCTCAAGCGACTTCAATTGCTACTAATATGGCTCCTGGAAACTGGATATGTACAGTGATTGATAGTAAAGGCTGTGTGTTAACGCAATCAGTTAATGTAGCTAATGCGCCAAGTCCAATTATTACAGGGTTTAGTGTAACACAACCACTATGTTTTGGTCAGCAAAATGGATCTATAGCAATCAATTATACTTCAGGAACTCCAAATTACACAGTAGCTTGGTCAAATCCTATCTCTCAAGTTCAAACTACGAGTAGTTTATCGCAAACAGTTAGCGGTATTGGCACAGGTGCTTATTCAGCAACTGTTACCGATAGTTATGGTTGTTCAACTTCTAATGCGGTGAACGTTGGTACACCAAATCCATTAATTTTGAATACATCAGCAACACAAACAATTTGTTTTGGACAAACTGCTCAAATTTATGGTCAAGCATCTGGTGGTAATTTTCCACCTCCATACACGTATACTTGGACTCCTGCAATTGGAGTAGGAGGAGGACCTCATACAATAAGTCCTACTGTAAGTTCCACTTATACTGTTTCGGTTAGCGATGTTAATGGATGCTCTCCATCACCAAAAGTGATTTCTGTTATTGTTACGCCTTCATTATCTATATCAGGATTTGCTGTCACAAAATGTCATGGTGAAGCCGTTACTTTAACACCTTCATTTACATCACCAGGAAATGGTGGCGTACCTCAGTATAATTATATTTGGAGTACGGGTGCAACTACAAGTTCACTTACGGTAACAGCTAATTTTCCAAGCACTCCGAATACATACACTGTAATTGTAGATGATGGTTGTACTATTTCAAATGCAAACGCTATATTTACAGTAAATGTAAACGCGTTACCTACTGGAACATTTGCCGCTAATACAACAACAGCGTGTGCTCCATCAAGTATTACTTTTTCAGCAACTACAGGAAGTGCATCAGATACGTATAACTGGTATGTTGATTTGAAAGACATGATCGGAATGACAAATCCCGTTTCATATAATTTTTTAAATGCAGATACGTTTTCGATAGACTTAGTCATTACGAATACATTGACGGGTTGTCAATCCGTAATTACTAGGCCAAAATATATTATAATCTATCCTCAACCAGTTGCTGAATTTTATGCAGTACCACCAACAACCAGCATATTAGATCCAACAATTAGTTTTACTAATACAACAAAAGGAGCGGTAAGTTATATTTGGAATTTTGGAGATCCTGCAGCAGTAGGTGGTGGAAATAATTCGACGTTTGTAAATCCAAGTCATACTTATGGTTTTGCGGGAACTTATAACGTGAGTTTATTGGCCACATCAATTCATGGCTGTACCGCTGTTGTATCTCATCCAGTAGAAGTAACCCCGGATTTTGCGCTCTATATTCCAAATTGTTTTACGCCGGATGCAAATGGAAAAAATGATATCTTTCAGCCAATGGGTGTAGGAATAGATGAAGATAGTTATCGAATGGATATTTTTGACAGATGGGGTGAAAATGTGTTTACAAGCAATAACTTCCGCAAAGGATGGGATGGCACTATAAAAGGAAGCACTAAAACTGCTCCTCAAGGAGTTTATATATACAAGCTATCTGTATTCGACTTACAAGGCGGGAAACATCCGTATGTAGGGCACGTTACTGTATTAAGGGAAAATCAATAAACTAATTGATTAGTTTATTATTTAATCGCCCCCAATACATATTGGGGGCGATTTTGTTTTATGGGAATTTCTACTTAATCCCTTTTTCATCAAATACCGATATAGCTCTCGCACATACTCGCTCATATTGCCACAGGCAATATGCCGTGTTTTCAAAAATTTGTTCGCCTCGAAAAATGAATTTTTAGAAATTCCCTTATAAATTAATGTATTTTTGCAACATGACTAACGTTGCCATATTTGCCTCAGGGGAAGGAACTAATGCTGAAAATTTATTTCACTATTTTAAAAATGATATGCGGATTAAAATAAAATTAGTAGTTACTAGTAGTGATACAGCCGGAGTTATAGCGAAAGCAGAAGCTCATAAAAAAACGGTACAATTAATCAGCAAAACCTCGTTAAATGAATATTCTGCTCAAATCATTGAATTTTTAAAAGCAGAAAATATTAATTTAATTGTATTAGCAGGATTTTTATTAAAAATTCCAGCCGATTTCGTCAAAGCATTTCCAAATCAAATTATTAATATACATCCTTCGTTATTGCCTAAATATGGTGGAAAAGGAATGTTTGGAGCTCATGTGCACAAGGCGGTTGTTGACAATAAAGAAAATGAAAGCGGTATCACTATACACTACGTAAATGAAGAATACGATAAAGGCGCATTTATACTACAAGAGAAATGCTCAATAGATGATAATGAAACCGTAGAATCATTACAACAAAAAATTAGAAAATTAGAATTGGAACATCTTCCAAAGGCGATTGAAAAAATTATTTCTGAGTAGTAGGTTTTCTTTGACGTAAAAATAATACATCTCCTACTTTCAACTTATCGTCTGGTTTTAATTTATTTTTTTTACAAAGCATATTTAATCTGATACCGTGTAATTGAGAAATTGATTTAAGCGTCTCGTTTTTTTGTACGACATGATAGGGTTCCAGAGCTCTTCGACGTTTTTTTTGAATATAAATTTTTTGTCCGTATTGTATTTTATCTGTTTTTGAAAAATCATTAAAGGAGAGTAGTTGATCTAAATCAACATTAAAATCATGTGAGATTTTATAATACGAATCGTTTTCTTTCGCTATCACAAACCTAACATGGTTAAAGCGATACACTTCTCTAATTGTCATTTCCGATTTAATAGTTGAAGCAATGGGTAAGGTTTGTTTAGGGGTCGTTTCAATTGAATTTAAGTCTTGTAAATGATAGCGTTCTATTAATTCTATTAATCGTTCAGGGTATTTAGCGTCGGTTGCATAACCCGCTTGTTTTAATCCATAACACCATCCTTTATAATCATTTATAGGTAGTTCAAATAGAGGCGCATAGCGAGAGCGTGAAAATAAAAAGAGGCTGTGGTCGCTATATGAATCTAATGCTTTTTCATATTTACGGAAACATTCGTTTTCTTCATCATCATTCATAATGTAAGAGTCTCCTCCCCATTCTTTGTGACATTTAATACCAAAATGATTATTGGCATTGCGACACAAGGGACTATTTCCACAACCACTTTCAAGCATGCCTTGAGCTAAGGTAATGCAGGCAGGAACTTTATGTAAATACATCTCTTTAATGGCGTCATCTTTAAAAGTAGCAATGTAATCTTCCGGGGTAAGCGTGGTTTGCCCGTAAATACAATGAGTGAGAAGTATAAAAACGATCAGTACTAGTTTCATTTTTTTCGTTTCGTTTTTAAAGTTAATTTTTGTGCGTCATTCATCTTTTCTATACAGGTAGTAAAAGCTACGGAAGAAATAGACTTGATGTTGTGTTCTATAAATGCAAACGTTTGTTTGGGGTATGCGTTATAGGATTCGCGTAAAGCCCAACCAACTGCTTTTTGAACATAGTATTCTTTGTCTAGCAATAAATTTAAAATCAGTTTTTCTGAAATCTCATATTTAATAAATTCTGTTTTAGTACGTGCATAATAATACAAAGATATTAATGATTGCCTACGTTCCCATAAATTTGACGAAGAATTCCATGTTTTTAAAATACGAAGCAATTCTTTGTGAGAGGTTTTATGCTCTAATAAACGAGTTAAATATTTCGATAAAGAATCTGAATGTGCCCAATTATCAACCTTTTCAACCCATAACGGTAAAATTTGTAATTGAGTAGTTACAGGAATATGTTTATGATGTTTATCTAAAAAAATAAAGGCTAAATTTTTACCTTCAAACGAAGGGCTTTGATGATAAATCATATTGAATAGTTCGAAATCTTCTTCAATACTATTTTTAGTAAAACTAAAACCATTTTTATAAACACCTACTTGTATGGCTGAGGTTAAGCCGTGAACGAGGTGTTGTGTTCCGATATATTTTTTTAGCTTATCCGCTTTTTGTTTATCGCTATTGAGGGATAGCCGGGTTAGTGTATCTTCTACTTCTTTGGTATATTTGTTTTTACCTAATTTCATTTTCCATAAAATTAATTATTATGAAGGTTGTAAATACAAGTTTGTATAGCGTTCTATTCACAAGTTTATGTTTAAATATGTACAGTCAAATCACTTATCCAGAAACCAAAACGGTTAAACAAACAGATAATTATCATGGGACAAAAATAGAAGATCCTTACCGTTGGTTGGAAGATGATAATTCTTCGGAAACCAAGGCTTGGGTTGAACAACAAAATAAAACAACAGCTCAATATTTATCTCAAATCCCGTTTAGAAATAAATTGAAAGACCGTTTAACGGCTCTTTGGAATTTTGATAAAATGAGTACTCCTTTTAAGAAAGGGAAACTGTTTTTTTTATTTAGGAATGATGGATTAAAAAACCAAGCAGTATTTTGTTCGCAACAATCGTTGCAAGATGAATTTAAAGTAGTGTTAGATCCAAACACATTATCAAATGATGGAACAAGAGCTCTTGGAGAAATTTCTATTTCTAAAGACGGAACTTATTTAGCCTATGGTATATCCAAGGCAGGAAGTGATTGGGTAGACATACATGTAAAAAATATTCTTGAAGACAAAGAGTTGACGGATGTGATTAAGTGGGTCAAGTTTTCAAACATTGCGTGGAAAGGAAATGGATTTTATTATAGCCGATATGATGAACCAAGCAATGAAAAAGCCTTCACGCAAAAAAATGAATTTCATAAATTATACTATCATACTTTAGGTAAACCTCAAGCTGAAGATGTTTTAATTTATAGCGATGATAAACATCCCAACAGAAATTTTTCTGCTCAAGTAACTCATGATGAAAATTATTTAATTATTTATGGCAGCGAAACAACCAGCGGACAAAGCTTGATGATAAAAGATCTGATCAATGCAGACGCTCAATTTATCCCTATCGTTACTAATTTTGACAACGAATATGCCGTTATAGATAATATTGGCAATCAGTTTTATATCTACACAAATTATAAAGCGCCAAACTATAGATTAATCAAATTAAGTTTAAGTAACCCCTCGTTAACGAACAGCGAAGATGTGTTGGCTCAAAAAGAGGATTTATTAGAGGGCGTTGCGTTTTGCGGCAATAAATTAATTTCTAATTATTTACAAAAAGCATCTTCTAAATTATTTTTACATGCACTCAGCGGTAAAGTAGAAAAAGAAATTATATTGCCAGGAATCTGTAAAGTAAATGGCATTAACTCTTCTCGCGATGATGATTTCGCATTGTATTCTACAGTGTCTTATGTTAGCGCGGAAGAAGTCTATTATTACGATTCTAAGGTATTTACGAGTCGTCGAATTTTTAAACCGAATTGTATTTTTAATTCCAATGATTACGAAACAAAACAAGTGTTTTATCCGAGCAAGGATGGCACACTAATTTCCATGTTCATCACGCATAAAAAAGGAATACAGTTAAATGGTAATAATCCTTGTTTTGTATTTGGTTATGGTGGTTTTAATATTTCGTATACACCTGAATTTAGAATAGATCGCACGGTGTTTTTAGAAGCCGGCGGTATTTATTGTGTGCCCAATTTGCGCGGTGGCGGAGAGTATGGCGAAGAGTGGCATTTGAACGGTACTAAATGTAAAAAACAATATGTGTTTGATGATTTCATAGCAGCTTGTGATTATTTGGTTAAAGAAAAATATACATCGCATGAAAAATTAGCGATACATGGTCGTAGTAATGGAGGCTTATTAATTGGTGCGGTTATGACTCAGCGTCCTGATATTGCAAAGGTGGCGATTCCAACGGTTGGTGTATTAGATATGTTACGCTTTCATGTATTTACTATAGGCAGGGCTTGGACAGTAGATTACGGCTGCAGCGAAAATAAAGCGGAGTTTGATTGTTTAATAAAATACTCTCCCTTACATAACATCAAAAAGGTTGCTTATCCAGCAACGCTAGTGTTAACAGGCGATCATGATGACAGAGTTGTGCCAGCACATTCGTTTAAGTTTATCTCGACCCTTCAAAAAAATAATATAGGATCAAATCCCACATTAATTAGAGTAGATGTCAATGCGGGACATGGTTCAGGAAAGCCAACGGATAAGCAAATAAATGAATTTGCTGATATGTGGAGTTTTGTGTTTTTTAATTTAGGAATGAGTTATTAAAATGTTTCTCCAAAGCCAGCCACACCCTTACCAACGTATGCGTTAGTTTATTCAAATAATTCCTTAGAAAATACTGAATAGCTTTTAGAATTTATAACCCTTAAAATCTTTTTTAAACTCATTCTCTGGAATGTGCTTATTCAATTCGACTTCGTAATAATCGTAGCTTTCAAATAAACCTACTTCATCAAAAATACTAACGCTAATCGGGAGCATAGTTTTTTCGTCAATATAAAAAACGCCTTTTTTGCAGTAAAACGAAGGGATTTTAATGACAGAGCCTGCTTTTAAATAACCGTATTCGTTATACAATTTATTTTTAGTGCGTACCATATAATCATTCACAATAAGTTTAGAGGCAATACTGGTAACGGTTTCCTTGGGTTGAACGACATAATCATGATACGTAAAATTTAAATTTTCATAGATAAGCATGATGCAATGCGCGTTATTTTTTTCAACTTTACCAACTAATGTAAGGTGTTTGATGATCTGCTCCTTTTCTTTACTCAGTGCTACTGCGATAGTTCTTACTGTAAAATCATAGCCCAATTCTAATATGGTGAAGTGTTGGTTTTTTCGAATTAAATTTCCGCGAGGGTCTAAGTTGAGAGAAACATACGGAAAAGTATGTGGCTTTACCAAGCACTTGGTGGCCGATTCGGTTGAATTATATAAGATCTCAATTTTATTTTCGGTGTTTAATAAATAGGATTTACGAGGGTTGATCTGTAATTTTATTTGCGTACTAGCTCTGTTATAGCCATTTTCAATGCGTTCCATAGATTTCATCTTATAACGTATAGATGTTATTTTTTTAGCAGAATCCATCATGTCGGAAATGATCTTGAAATCCTTTAAATGTTCTTTTGAAATTTGAGAACAAAGATTTCCTGCAAACAGCACACTTAGTATAAAAAAACGAATCATCATTATTTTTTAAAGATAGAATTTAACTAATTAATTACAACAACTTTTTGTACTTTTAGTGTGTCAGCAAGAAAACGCCAATTTCATCGTTATGCTTGCCTTAAAAATGGTCATTTGCTATACTTCGACTTCGCTCAGTACAAGCAGCAAACTCCCATTATTTAAAGCTTCACAAGCCTCGAACTTGATTTTTTCTTATCTGACACCGTGTATTCTTTTAAGCATTAAATAGTAAAATATATGTCTACCATTTTAGGAATTATTCCCGCTCGTTATGCATCCAGTCGATTTCCTGGCAAACCCTTAATTGATATTTTAGGAAAGAGTATGATACAGCGTGTATACGAACAAGCGAAAAAATCATCCGGGTTGACGGATGTTATTGTTGCCACTGATGATGAGCGAATTTATAAGCATGTAGAATCCTTTGGTGGAAAAGCGGTTTATACAAAAGCGGAACATCCCAGTGGAACAGATCGTTGCTTTGAGGCTTTACAACAGGCGAAAGGTGATTTTGATTATGTGATTAATATACAGGGAGATGAGCCTTTTATTGATCCTACTCAAATAGATCTATTATGTCATGTGTGCGATGGTAAAACAGAACTCGCTACGTTGATGATTCCTGTTGACTCTCACGAAGTTTTGTTTGATATGGGAGAAGTAAAAATTACACTCAATAAAAATAATGAAGCCTTATATTTTAGTAGAATGGTGATTCCTTATATTAAAGGTAAGCCTGAAGCTGAATGGCATAAGCATCATGCCTATTTCAGACATGTAGGTATGTATGCGTATAGAAAAGACATTTTAGAAGCCGTTACCAAATTAGCACCTTCTTCTTTAGAAAATGCGGAATCCCTAGAGCAGTTGCGTTGGCTCGAAAATGGCTATAAAGTAAAATGCGCCGTTACCTCGTTCGACAGCCACTGTATTGATACGCCTGAGGATATTGAAAAGGTTATACGATTAATGAAAATCAACAAATAATAAAGTAAACATATGGAAGATAAAAAACTAATATTTTTGTGTGGCTTCATGGGCTGCGGAAAAACAACACAGGGAAAGAAATTAGCTAAAGCATTAGGCTATCATTTTATTGATTTGGATGAATATACGGCCAATAAATATGATAAAGATATCACTGATATTTTTCAAGAATTTGGTGAAGATGAATTCAGAAAAATAGAAACGACTTCATTAACCGAGTGTATTACGGATAATATGAAAACAGTCATCGCTTTAGGTGGAGGAACTCCATGTTTTAATAATAACATTGACTTATTAAAAAAGAGTGGGACTGTCGTTTACTTAAAAATGTCGGCAGATGATTTATATAAACGTTTGTTTAAAGAAACTGCCAAACGCCCTTTGGTTGCTAATAAAGAAACCGATGAATTATATGTTTACATCAAAGACTTATTAGCTAAACGCGAAGTGTTTTATAACCAAGCAACAATTTCTGTTGATGGTAATTTATATGAAGTGGATGAGATGAAACAATTAGTTTCTCCTAAGGTTTAGTTCAATATAGTAAATGCTTGGTATTCCTACTGAAAATAAAAGACCTCACCACAACCCCTTTGAACACCTTAATTTAATGGTTTTTCGACACTTTCAGTGGAATTGAGTTATGCAACCCGCTGCATACATTGGTAATTGTGCGGTGGGCGTGGACGAACGGAGCGAAATTTTATTTTTATAGCAATTAGTGGGCAGGCTTTTGGAGCGTATAAAAACAAAATTTGGCGTTCGTCCTTGAATTTTGTTTCTTTGTTTCAAGACAAAGAAAAAAGAAAAACAAATTCCACTGTTTTTGTCGAAGAGCCAATTTAATTGTGTTTAATCTATCATTTGAAATTTTAGTTTGGCTATAAAGAAAATGGTTATAAAAAAAATCGCCTTTGTTTTTTTAATTGGGATAAGTTTTAAAACGTATTCTCAATTAGAACAAACAGCTCATTATGGTTTTAATGTAGGCTTTGTAAGTGCCTTTGGCACGCATTTTCAAAAGTTCGGCATCGTCGTTCAGGGTTACTACGTCTATCATTTTGCACAAGTCAATGCGAGTATAAGATTGTATGATAATTTTAAAAATTTAGGACCTAAGGGTGAGTACGCCGAAATTAATGCGGCCCTAGGATTATGTGTAGGTTATGGAAATAAGCATAGGGGAATAAATCAGTTTGTAAGTTCTGTAGGAAACCAAACAGGATATACTAATTCGGTTGCGTATAGTTATAATGTTTGGTATAACAGAAGGAAAACCTCTCAAGTAACTGGCATCATTGCCTTACAGTTCAATCACTTTTCCATCATTAGCGAAAATGATTTATTAGCAAAACCAATATTAGATAGGTTTAGAACAGGAGCATTATTGCTTCAATACCAAGATAAGCACATACAATATGCGGTTAATGCGACACTTTGGACAGGGCAACTAGGCAGAGCTGTAACGAACGATACCTTGTTTCCTTATAAAGGATATATCAACACAGATGGAGGCATTTACCCAAATTATTCGCATGGTTTATTAAGTGCTCAAATAAAAGTATCTAATGAATATGGGCAGTATTTACAGGCTAATGCAGGTATTGATGCTGAACAAGTAAGAGATGTTTTACAAAATAAAGCAGCGCATACCGTATTTCCAAACAACTATCATATACCTATGATTGATACTACGGGTAATCAATATTTATATAAAAAAGGACAAGTCATCAAAAAACCTACCTTGTACTTAAACGCTTTTACGAATGCGAATATATTTTATTAGCCTATTTAGGGGTTCTCTCAAAAACTCAATCATCTTTTTTACGTTTTTTTCCTTGACGAAAAAAAGTAACAAAAAAAGTCAAGCCAAAACGCCAAATCCATTTTTCGTCGCGCAAAATACCTTCGCTTTACCTCCCGAAAAACTAGGATTTCACACCGTTTTGGCAAAACCCACCGCACACTTACCAATGTGAATGTTAGTTTGCTATAACTTGAATTTTGTTTCAAGACAAAGAAAAAATGAATTATACTATCTTTGTCAAAGAACCACGCTTGCTTGTAAGCACAATTAAAAAATGAATCAAAAATTACCCCTTTATAAACCCTCTGCCTTTCTTCCTCAACTCGAAGGGCTGAGAGCTTATGCTATTCTGTTTGTGATTATAGCCCATTGGCAAGTAGATGGAAATGCTTATGAATACTGGATCAGGTGGGCAGGTGTGTGGGGCATTACTTTTTTTTATGTATTGAGTGGATTTTTAATTGGGAATATAGTTTTAAAAGAAAATGAAAATTTAAAAGACAAAACGCTCAAGACTATTCTACCTGTTTTAAAGGTGTTTTATGTGAGGCGTATGCTACGGATCTTTCCTATTTACTACCTCACAATTTTTATATTGTTAATTATTGGTTTTCCATTATGCATTGATAAAGTATTTCCCTGGTTGTTTTTTCATGCCAGTAATTTGTATATATTTTTTCATGGATGGATTTGGCCTATCACCCATTTTTGGTCTTTAGCAGTGGAAGAACATTTTATTTTGATTTTCCCCTTACTCATCTTTTTTATTCCCAAACGTTTTGTATTACACACTATTATCGGCATGGGCATTACTGGCATCCTCTGCCGAACAGGCTTGTATTTAGCTCATCGCGAGTATTACCATATTTTTACTTTCTCAAGTTTTGATTCATTAGCCATTGGTGTTTTGTTGGCCTATTTAAAAATGAAATACCAAACCATTTCTTACATGCATCTTGTAGGTGTGGTAGGATTGGTGTTATATGTGTTTTTACCCTTACCATCCTTCCTGTATTTTACAGGTAAAACATTTTTAAAAGTGGCTATACCTTCTGCTGCATTATTTAGTATGGCTTTTGTGTATTATGCTTCCAATGGCATAGGCGGTGTTGCCAAGTTCTTTCTCGAAAATAAATTATGTTTATACATAGGTAAAATAGGTTATGGCTTATATGTGTACCATAATTT
>JANYGR010000152.1 GCA_025359355.1 Bacteroidota bacterium
CTATTATTGTAATGAGATAGTCATCACTATAATGTATTTCCTCATCGCACTTATCTCTTTTTTTATAATTAATAATCCGTTTTTTATTTAAATTATGATATTGAACAGGAATACAAACATCATTAGAAATATCTATTACAAAAACCGTTGGTACTTTATATAACACATATGATTTTACAAATTTCAATGTGTCATGGCTGTAAACAGAATGCGCAAAAAATAACATAAACATTAAAAATTTTGTCATATATATTATGGTCTTATGTACTTTAATATTTAAGGAATAATCTGAATAAATAAATTACAAGTAATCAATAAATACCCTATTTATACTGGCGTTTCAAGTCTCTGTCAACATCCTTCGCTTTCATATCTTCACGCTTATCAAATAGTTTTTTACCCTTGGCTAAGGCTATTTCTAATTTGGCATAGCCACTATCGGCTGTAAATAAACAAACGGGAATAATGGTGAGGCCTTGGTCTTTCATTTTCTTTTCAAGTTTCTCTAATTCGCGTTTACTCAATAATAATTTACGTTCGCGGGTTGGTTCGTGATTATAAACATTCCCTTCGGTGTAAATACTGATGTTTAGGTTTCTAACGTAAAGTTCGCCAGCTCTAAAATAACAGAAACTGTCCACTAATGAAGCTTTTCCAAGCCTTATCGATTTAATTTCGGTGCCAACCAGAACCATTCCGGCAGTATAATTTTCAATAAAACTATAATCAAAACTCGCTCGGCGATTTCTGATTGAAATTTTTTGCTGTATATTAGAACTCTTCATAAATTATAAATGTAAAGATACACAAATACTAATTCACAACGATGGTACAACTTATTTTAGCCGATCAATCTCATATTGATACTATTTCCGAATTGGCACACACCATTTGGAATGCTCATTATGTCCCTATTATTGGGCAAGAACAAGTTGACTATATGTTGTCTCAAATGTATAATAAGGAGAATTTAAAACTTCAATTAGAAGTTAATAAGCACCAGTTTTTCTTAATACATAAGGATAACGTATGTGTTGGGTTTATTTCGGTGAGCTCTAATAATCAGTCAGATTATTTTTTACATAAATTTTATATTCATAAGCACGAATCTTGTAATGGTTTAGGAACAGAATGTTTAAATGTCTTAGTAGAACTTCTTAATCCTAAGAGTCTTACTCTTACGGTTAATCGTCAAAATTATAAGTCAATTAATTTCTATTTCAAAAATGGATTTGTGATTGATCGCGTAGAAGATTTTGATATTGGGAATGGTTTTGTGATGAACGATTTTGTGATGGTAAGGAAAATTAATTAATACTTTTACGTTTGCTCTTCATAAGGAAAAACCCTTATCAGCTTATTAACAACCCTGCACTTATATCTCCGCATGGAGCTACCGAACAAGTGCTTATTATTTTGTATATTTAACATTTAAATACATGATGGAATATAACACACAACTACCCCATTTAGAGATACCTGAGTACGGTAGAAACATACAAGTAATGATCGATCATTGCATTACGATTGAAGATAGAGACGAACGTAATAAATGCGCACGCGCTATTATTCAAATCATGGGTCAATTGAACCCACACTTACGTGATATTGCCGACTTTACTCATAAATTATGGGATCATTTATTTTTGATATCTAAATTCAAATTAGATGTAGATTCTCCTTATCCTCGTCCAAGTGCTGAAACCTTCACCACTAAGCCTTTAGTAGTGCCGTACCCTGCTTCTAAAATCAAATACAAGCATTATGGCAAAACCATTGAGCGAATTATTGATGTAGCTAAAACCTACGAAGAAGGCCCTGAAAAGAAAGAATTAACAAGGCTTATAGCAAACCACTTAAAAAAATCTTATGTTAATTGGAATAAAGATTCGGTAACAGATGATATTATTTTTAAGCAGTTTAAAGAAATGACTAATAATGAATTAGTGATTGATGAAGGTGTTGTGCTTACTCACGTTAACGAGCTTAAAAATAAAACGCATAATAATCAAATGCCTATTACCGTTTCCAGAAGCGAAGGTGGTGGCAGTGGTGGCAAGCATCGTTTTAATAAAAATAAAAACAAAAACAATAAAAACAAACACCGCAATAATGGCGGATCTAATAATAACAGACCATCAGCATAATTTATGGCAATTTTTGAAGTAACAGGAGGCAAACAACTCAAAGGCGATATTATACCACAAGGTGCTAAAAACGAAGCCTTACAAATTTTATGCGCTGTATTATTAACTTCCGAAAAGGTTGTTATTAGTAACATTCCAGACATTGTGGATATTAATAAATTAATTGATTTATTAAAAGACTTAGGTGTTAAAGTTGAAAAAACAGGGCACGAAGAATACTCTTTTCAATCAGATGATATTCATGTAGATTATTTAGTATCGGACGAATTTAAGAAAAAAGGTGGTGGCCTACGTGGCTCTACGATGATCATAGGCCCCATGTTAGCGCGCTTTGGTAGAGCATACATGCCAAAACCAGGTGGAGATAAAATTGGACGTAGACGTATGGATACACACTTTATTGGTTTTGAAAATTTAGGAGCCAAGTTTATCTATGATAGCGAAACAGAAAACTTTAAAGTAACAGCCGAAAAGTTGAAAGGTGCTTACATGTTATTAGACGAAGCATCTGTTACAGGAACTGCTAATATTGTGATGGCCGCTGTGTTGGCAGAAGGAACAACAACCATATACAATGCGGCTTGCGAACCATACTTACAACAATTATGTAAGATGTTGAATCGCATGGGCGCAAAAATTTCCGGTGTAGGCTCTAACCTATTAACCATTGAAGGAGTAGCTTCTTTAAAAGGAACAACGCATCGCATTTTACCGGATATGATTGAGATAGGCTCTTTCATTGGTATGGCTGCCATGACTCAATCAGAGATTACGATTAAAGATGTGTCTTACGATAATTTAGGTTGTATTCCTCGCGTATTTTCTCGCTTAGGAATTCAAATGGAACGTCGTGGAGATGATATTTATATTCCTTCTCAAGAACATTACGAAATAGATTCTTTTATTGATGGCTCTATGCTAACTGTTTCGGATGCCATATGGCCAGGCTTTACACCTGATTTGTTAAGTATTATGTTGGTAACAGCTACTCAAGCGCGTGGTAATATTTTAATACACCAAAAAATGTTTGAGAGCCGTTTGTTCTTCGTTGATAAATTAATCGACATGGGCGCTCAAATTATTTTATGCGATCCGCATCGTGCCACAGTGATGGGACTTGATCGAAAAGTTCAATTACGTGCTATACAAATGGCATCACCTGACATCAGGGCTGGTGTAGCTTTATTAATTGCCGCGATGAGTGCTAAAGGTAAGAGTACTATTTTCAATATCAATCAAATTGATAGAGGTTACCAAAACATTGATGGTCGTTTAAACGCCATAGGAGCTGAAATTATTAGAAAAAACGCATAATGAAAAAAATACAAGTTATCATTTATGTATTAATGTTGGGTTCTTTTTTAGTGGCTTGCAAAAGTAAAAAAGAAACGACTACGAGTACTAAAGCTGAATCAGTTTCAACGTTAAACATACCTGAAGGGTTAAACTTAGGGAATAAAGCGCCTGAGTTTTCTCAAAATAACCCTAAAGGAGAGGCTATTACTTTATCTTCCTTAAAAGGTAAAATGGTGTTAATTGACTTTTGGGCAAGCTGGTGTGGGCCTTGCAGACGCGAAAATCCAAATGTTGTTGCTACTTATAACAAGTTTCATGGATTAACTTTTAAAAACGCCAATGGGTTTGAAGTACTAAGTGTGTCGTTAGATAATAATGCAGATTCTTGGACTAAAGCCATTGAGAAAGATGGTTTAATTTGGCCTTATCACGTGAGTGATTTACAATTTTGGAACAATGCCGTTGCACAAAAATATGGCGTAAGTGCTATTCCTACTAATTTTTTAATTGATGGTAATGGAATTATCGTGGCTAAAGGACTAAGAGAAGAAGCTTTAACTAAAACAATTGAATCATTTTTAAAATAAAATAAGATGGGAAAACGTTTATTATTTATTTTTTTAGTTGTTGGTATTTTTACAAATACTTACGCTCAAAATGGTACAGGGTTAATAGTTGGTGATAAAGCACCTAATTTGGTATTACCTACCTCTAAAAATAGTGAGCAAAGTTTTGTATTCCCTTATAATAATAAAGTAGTTCTCGTTTTCTTTTGGTCTTCTTCCGTATCTTCCTCTCAAGAAGAATTATATAAATATGCTAAACTATACAAGCGATATGGTACTTCTGAATATAAAACCTGTGATGGCTTTGAAATGGTATCAGTCGCAATACAAAGTGACATTATTTCTTGGGGTCAGGATCTTATAAAATACAATTTATTAAAATTAAATAATTGCATCGCTTTAAAAGGTTACCAAGATTATTTTGTGAAATCGTATAAACTATCACAAACTCCCACGAGCTTCCTAATTGATGAGTTTGGAAAAATTATTTTTATCAATCCCGATGTAAGAACAGTTATGGGTTATTTAGATGAGCGAAAAAACTCTTTTTCCAATAACATTCCTCAAACTCGCGTATCCGGAAAAATTTTAATAGGAGATAATGTTAATCCTTTAAAGAATAGTCCGGTGTATGTATTAAATGACAAACGAGATACTATACAAAAGGTATCGACCAATGATGCTGGTGCATTTTCAATCAACAATATCAATACTTCTCAAAATTTGACTCTAAACATTCCTTTAAATAGTCAAATTTCAGAAGACCAAAAGGTGTATGTCGCATCCGAAAATGGTGAAATTTTAGCTCCTTGTAAAAAAATTCCAACTGGCTTTGAATATAAATTATTAGATGTGGAAATGGTTTACTTAAAGCCATTAAAAGAAGTTGAAACAACATTAAAATCAACTAAAGAATTGACTGATTTAAATTTCACTGAAAATCTTCATAAAAACGGTGGAACTAATTTAACATTAGATGCGACTAATAAATTAGATGCTTTAATCGTTAAATTAAAATCTCATCCGAAAGCTCGTGTAGAAATTATTTCTTATACGGATTGTAAAGGAGACGCTAAAGCGAATATTGATTTATCATTAAAACGCTCTACTATCATTTCGAATTACTTCGTCAGTAAAGGTATTACTAAAACCCGTATTAAAGCTATTGGCAGAGGAGAGTCTGAGCCCTTAAATAAATGCAAAGATGGTGTAACTTGTTCTGATGCTGAAAATGAAGTAAATAGACGTACTGTTTTTAGATTTTACGAAACCGACTAATTCATTATACTTTTAAAACTATGATCCACAAAAAAATACTTATTCTCCTTTTTACTTTTATAAGTATTTTACTTTCAGCACAAACGGCTACTTTCCAAAATACATTACCGCTTACTCAATACGGTTATAAAAACATTAGTGGCAAAGTGGAGTCTTACAATTTCTTAAAGCCCGAAAAAAAAGCGTTTTTATTTTACGATGTGATATCGGAACCAATGGCCGAAGTGATGTATAATGGTTGCAGTTTTATCTTTAATAATATGCCTGTAACTATTTTCCCAATTTATTTCACAGGTCAATTAATAAAAAAATCCAGCAAAAATTTCTCTTCTAAAATACCTACGCAATTAATTGAGTCTCCTAACAAGTCTGATTTTAAATCATTTAACCTCACGGCCGCTGATTTCCCAATAATAGTAGTCTACAACGAAAAAAATGAGCTATGCGGCTTCGCTAAATCTGTTGAACAAATTGTTGATATTGATTGCGGAGGGCAAATCGTTCCATCTAAATTTTTGAGATTGCAAATTTTAACTGAAAACAAAGATAAAACCACTAATCCTTATGCTTTTAAACCGGTTATAGTATTGGGTGGAGATAAAAATGATACCATTGTGAAAACAATGACTGATAAATACGGTGATTTTGATGCCTTGCTTCCTCACCTTAATCAGGACTATATCATTACTGTTAACGAAAAAAATCCAACAATCAACTTTGTAGTATTATCAACCCAGTCGGGAAGAAAAATAGGGAATTTCAAATCAACGGATAGAGGTTTTGAGTATCGTATCTTAAAAATAGATCTTATTAAACTACCTGATATTTATGTAGAAGAAGACATTTCTCTTAAACTAAAGCCCTTAGATAAAAAAGACCTAAAAGACTTTGTGGTAACAGAGAATTTATTTTATGAGTTAGGAGAATCCAAATTAACACAAAGCTCAAAAGATTTATTAAATAAAATGATGATAGTTTTGCAAAGCTATGCACAATTTAATATATTAGTAACGTCTCATACCGATGCGCAAGGGGACGAAGCAACCAATTTAAAATTATCCATCAAACGCTCAGAAGAAGTTGTAAATTATTTAGTATCCAAAGGCATTGCAAAAGAACGACTGAAAGCAGAAGGAAAGGGCGAAACACAAATTAGAAACCGTTGTGTAAATAACGTAGATTGCTCTGATAAAGAACACGAATATAATAGACGAACTGAATTTAAATTTACTAAAAAATGAAACAGGTAATTCTAACACTCTTTATTATATGTTTCATAAACGTATATGCTCAAAAAGCTACCAAACTGAGAGTTGGTGAGCGTATTCCGTTTTCGAAGGTTGCACTTTTTAATACCAGTAATAAGCCTGTTAATTTGGATTTACCAAACGGTAAAAATATGACAGATCGTTTTGTGTTGGTGTATTTTTATTCGCCCACTTCGCCTATTAAAGAATTAATAGCCTTTAATAATGATATAGAACGTATTTTAAATAAATACCAAAACAATGCTTGTAAAGGAGCCAGTGATATTGAATATGCAACCATTTGCTTGGAAAAAGATACTGCTAAATGGAAAGCTTTGCTTGCTCAAACCAACTTTACTAAATCTAAATTTTCGGGTAAAAAAAACAACTACTTAGCCACTGGCGAATTGAAAGACAAAGCAGTGTTAGCCTTTAAAGTAACTGAAACCCCTACCTTGTTTTTAGTAAACCCAAAAGGACGTTTGTATTTGGAAACTAACAGCTTTGAAGTATTAGAAAGTACGTTTCAAAATGTGTGTAAAGTCAATGCAGCCTACTCTACAGCTGATATTTCCGGTAAATTATTAGGAGGCGAAAAAAGTAAAGTCCCCTTAACGGAACATAAAGTGTATTTAATTAAAAGTGATGTTGATACCATTAAAACAACGGCTACCGATAATTATGGTGATTTCGTATTTAAACAAATTGATACCACGCAAAACTTGAGTATCCGAATTGAACAAACGACTAAAGTAAAAAACAGCCCAAAAGTATATTTGGCCAAGCAAACCGGTGAAATTGTATCGGAATTTAAAAAGAATGATAAGACTGGTAACTTCGAATACAAATTATTAAATCAGGATGTGATTAAATTAACTGAACTGGAAGATGAAGATGACATTACCATGAAGTACAAAAAATTTAATACTACTGGTAAAAAGAACTTGACCATTAACGAAAACATATATTACGAACTGGGAAAATATGCCGTATTAACCGAATCGGAAATTGCCTTGGATAAGGTATTAGTGATTTTAAATGCGAACCCAACGGTTCAACTTCAGGTTATTTCGCATACTGATGCTCAAGGCGACGATGCTAGTAATTTAAAACTCTCGCAAATGCGCTCCAATGCCGTGATTGATTATTTAGTAAGTAAGGGGATTCCAAAAACCAGACTTCAAGCTATCGGTAAAGGAGAATCAGAAATTAGGAACCACTGTGCCAATGGTGTAATCTGTTCTGACAAAGAGCAGGAATATAACCGCCGAACTGAGTTTAAATTCATCAAAAACTGACAATTTTTCGGGTTTTTATGATTGGCAAACATATTGTTTACTTACATTTGCCAAAATTTTTACTATGCAAAACAACGAAAAAAACCCGATTGATTCATCTGAAGATGAAATATTAGATACGAATGGTTCAGCTACTGATGCAGAAGTAGAATCTGCTAACGAATTTGAAAAAGACTCTCATATAGATAATGAGCCTACTCCTATTAATTACGAAGCTAAAATTGCGGAGTTAAACGATAAGTATTTACGTTTATATTCTGAATTTGATAATTACCGTAAACGTACCATCAAAGAAAAATCAGACATCATCCGTTCGGCCGGAGAAGATGTATTTAAAGCCATTATTCCTACAATTGACGATTTTGAGCGTGCCATTAAGGCCAACGAAAATGTAACGGATGCAACGCCTATTAAAGAAGGTATTACTTTAATTTACAATAAGTTGAAGAACACTTGCACAAGCAAAGGTTTAGAAGCAATGGATAGTGTGGGCAAACCTTTTGATGCTGATATTATGGAAGCCATTACGCATATTCCTGCACCAAGCGACGACATGAAAGGAAAAGTAATTGATGACATTGAAAAAGGTTATAAACTAGGTGATAAAGTCATTCGCTTTGCCAAAGTTGTTATTGGAACCTAATTCAATTAAAAATACGACAAAACAAACTATCAAAACACTAATCATTAAGCCTCTTAACGATTAGTGTTTTACTGCTTTACCAGCATATTATAAGACAAACAACGAACCATGAGCAAAAGAGATTATTACGAAATTTTAGGAGTAAGTAAGAGTGCCAATGACGATGAAATTAAAAAAGCTTATCGTAAACTGGCCATCAAATTTCACCCCGATAAAAACCCTGATGATAAAGGTGCTGAAGATAAATTTAAAGAAGCAGCCGAAGCTTACGAAATATTAAGTAATCCCGAAAAACGCCAACGCTATAACCAATTTGGACATGCTGGTGTTGGTGGTGCTTCGCAAGGTGGCGGTGGCGGCTTTGGTGGTGGCATGAACATGGACGACATCTTTAGCCAATTTGGAGATATATTTGGAGGCGGTGGCTTTGGTGGAGGATCTCGTGGCGGTGGCGGTGGTCGTAGAGTGACGCGTGGTTCTAACTTACGCATTAAAGTGAAGTTGAATTTACAGGAAGTTGCTAAAGGAGCCGAAAAGAAATTAAAAGTAAATAAGTTTGTAAGTTGCGGAACTTGTAAAGGTTCGGGTGCTAAGAACGGACAAGTAGAAACATGTAAGTTATGTAATGGATCGGGAGTGCAAGTAAGAACCCAACAAACCTTTTTGGGTGCCATGCAAACACAAACAACTTGTAGTGGATGTAATGGCGAAGGAAAAACCGTAAAAGATAAATGCAGCACTTGCCACGGTGATGGTATAGTAAGAGCAGAAGAAGTCATTACCATTAATATACCTGCTGGTGTAGCCGAAGGCATGCAACTATCTGTTGGTGGTAAAGGAAATGCAGCACCACGAGGAGGTATTAATGGCGATTTATTGGTATTGATTGAAGAAGAAGAACATCCGGAATTGAAACGAGATGGTAGCAATTTATTTTATGATGGCTATGTGAGTTTTGCAGATGCTGCTTTAGGAACCAGTATAGAAATACCAACTGTTGATGCTAAAGTAAAAATTAAAATAGAACCAGGTACACAAAGTGGTAAAGTATTGCGCTTAAAAGGCAAGGGCCTGCCAGACGTGAACTCTTATGGAACAGGTGATTTGTTGGTGAACATTAATGTATGGACACCACAAACATTGACTGCTGAAGAGAAAAAAATACTGGAGAACTTAAAAGACTCTAAGAACTTTGCACCAAACCCTAACCGTAAGGAGAAAGGTTTTTTTGACCGCATGAAAGAATATTTTGAATAAGCCTATCAATGGCTGATTAACTCATTAAAAACTCGGGTTTCTGATAAAGGAACTCGAGTTTTTTTATACGTAAGGCGCATTAAATAATATGTAATTTGGGATTAATAATAAGGATGTCGAGATCTTTTATATTTAATGTGAATTAAATAACATCTATCTCGTATTACATATAGTTTAATCCACCATTTTGTTTATTTAAGTAGGAAAGATATTTATTTTGATAAAAAAGGTATATTTGATTATGAGGGAAGTGAAGAAGGATTAGAATGAAAGAGAAAAAGAATGAAAACAAGAGACATTATAAAACAGCTTGAGGTAAAAAACCACCCCAATCTACCCAATACGGTATGCTTGGGGTGATAAAATCACCCCTATAAGCTAGTTACCAGCAATAAGTGCGGACATCTCCAATGAAAAAATAGCGACGAAAAATATACTTCTTATCCTTCCGACAGTTCTAATATTGTGTTCTTGTAATTCTAGTAAAGACGAAAAACAAAACATTCAGACAATCAATCCTAATGACATTCAAATGAGTGATGTGGTTCATGACTCCTTGACAACAAATCAAATTGACAAAATAAAAAAAATACAGTCGACCTTTGCCGAAGTATATCCTGTAAGCTTAGAAGAAACTATAACAAATTTTAAAAGAGACCAAAATCCAGACAGCGAAATTGATATTTGGTTACAAATGGCAGAGGCATATGAAAAGTATCTAACCAGTAAACAAATCAAATTGGACTTGAACACTAAAAAAGAAGTATACAAACTAATTCTCTCACGCTCCATGATGAGTGATGAAGAAGCAATTTCTAATTCTAAGCTAACCATTTTGACAGAAAAAGAGGCGAAAGAAGTGTTAAGTTATTATTCTGCGACGCCAGACCCAATTGACGTGGTAAAAAAACCTTAACTGACAAATAATTTTGGAAGACATTCTAGGCGAAATAATAGTTGTATTTCTTTGGCGCAAAATTCTTGTGCCGTTCTTCAGACTTTCGGGTGGCGCTATAAGATGGTTATTTAATTTTGGTCGGTTGACTTACCAAGACATTTTAAATAAAAAATATAACGGACGACTCGGTTTATTATTTTGGGTGATAATTTTATTTTGCATAATTTTTTATGTAAACACCTAATATTCGGCGGACAAGTGAACGAGACGCGCCTGTGGGGCACTTACAGCTGGTAACAGCAAGCAAGCATAATTTTTTGCGTATTAACGCTCAAATGTATAACTTGGACAAGCAAAAAACTACACCTGCTTGCAAAACGTTATAAGTAATTGTGAGAAAAGAACCGTTAGACAAAAAAGCAAACGCATATGACAACTCCACCATATATTTACGACATTCTCAATGGAGAAATTTTCATTAAAGGCGACTGCTCGGAAATTGAATTTGAACTCAACAAACTAAGCGCGACAAAAGAAAAAAGCAGAACTAAAATTTCCTATGATAATACAATAACTGACCTAGCGGCAAACAAAGACTTCATTACCAAATTTATGCTTCTTATTGACTTAGGCATTTGTCTTGGACGTGATTATAAATTGACCTATGATCCAGCTTATACCGCTCAATATTTAAAAGACAATGGCGTTCAAATTAATTCGTATCAGACAATTTCTTTCAGCGGACAGGGTGGCTTTGATATCGAAGAGCACTAACTGGCTAGACCATGCTGTCTGTGCCCAACTATTTATAACCGCACCTATGTCTAATGCGGGCAGAACTACAAGCATTCTATCTTTGTTAGTAGCTTTTAGGTAGTCACGCCAAAGCGTAATTTAATTTTTTCTTTGCAATTGCATAGCAACATTGTATCTTTATTTAAACATTTCGGTAGACAGCGGTTTCAAAACTTGCCGAGTGCCAACCGTGAAAACGTTATATGTTATTACGGCGGACGAGAACCGATAACTAAAATCATTTAAAACCTATGAAAAATTTATCAGTTATATTTAAAATATTAGGTAGTGTGTTAATTGTATTTGGTATACTTTGGACATATATACTTGGAATAGCAATATCTAGTTCCTCTCATAATATTTCTATGAGCGAAAGGGACAGTGCCATACTTAACGGTAAATTGGCTTTATTACTTGGACCTATACTCATTATTTGCACATGGCTTCCATGGACAAAATGGTTTATAAAAAAGTAATGATTTTCAAAATTACTAAGTATGCAGACACGAATATGGTGTTTAAGCATTGTAGCCACAACAATCACATAACACACGGTCCTATGTAAAGCAGCAATAATTATTTCTTGTATCAATAATGTCTTCTATAATTAGTCTTTTAACAAAATAAAGCGATTACAACTTAATAATGCGTATATTTAACTAATACAAATTATTAGTGCATTACTATCAAAAATTGCATGATAGTAAATACATAAAAAAATGCACTGACAATCCTAAAAAAACAATCGAGTAAATAGATATCAATTATTCTATTTCTCATCTATCCAAACAACTATTCTTTTATTGCAACTCAGTAATTAATAAGCTTAAACTTATTACCCAATCATCTGTGCTTTAATGGATATAACGTTATAACCAAACAATAATAACACGGCGATACTTGTGTTATGTTACTAAAAAATAATAAATGAAACTATTTGACACCAAACTCAAAAAAACAATACTAACTATTGCCGTAACTATGATATTAGCCATTACGCTTATCATCATTTTTATTTCTCCAATTGCTAAATACCTTGTCGAAAAATATGATGTAACCTATACGGGCCGAGAAATTAGAATGGATTATGCATACGTAAATCCTTTTACGGGCTCTGTTTACATTAAAAACTTGAAAATAAACGAACTTAAAAGCGACAGTGTTTTTATATCTTCCAATGAGGTAAGTGCTCAACTTAATATGTTTAAGCTATTAACTAAAACGTATGAAATAAGTCATATAACACTCAATCAACCAATCATCGTCATTAGTCAAACAAATAAAGACTTAAATTTTGATGATCTCATACAAAAATTTACATCTAAAGAACCTACGATTAAAAAAACACCAGTTCATTTTAACATGCTTAATATGGAAATAAATAATGGTGCTATTTATTATCGAGAAAATACGTTTCCTGTTAACTTATCTGTCATCAAATTAAATATAGAAAGTCCAGGTTTAAAATGGGATATGGATACTTTAAATGCAAAAGTATCTCTATTATCAGGTAATGGACCTGGTGGCATTGATGGAAATATTACTATTAATTTAAAAAATTTAAACTACAAATTAGATGCAATCATTAATAAATTACAGCTCAAATTTTTTGAACAATACTTTAAAAAAATGTCAAACTATGGAAGTTTTGAGGCCGTACTAGATGCCAATATTAAAACAACAGGTAATTTTAAAGATGCGCAAAATATAAATGCTAAAGGAATGGTAGCTATCAGTAACTTTCATTTTGGAGAAACATCAACAAAAGATTTTGCATCATTTGATAAATTTATTTTGCAAGTAAAAGATTTAAATCCAAAAAATAAAAAATACTTACTTGATTCTGTGTCGCTTAGCCATCCTTATTTTAAATTTGACAGGTATGATTATTTAGATAATGTACAAATGATGTTCGGAAAAAAAGGCACAATAGTTTCTGGAGCTAGAAATAATGAACAAGAATTTAATTTAATTTTAGAAATTGGTGGCTACATTAAAGCATTAGCAAAAAACTTTTTTAGAAGTAATTATAAAGTAAATCGTTTAGCCATTTATAAAGGCAATTTTGCTTACAATGATTACACGTTAAATGAAAAATTTTCAGTTAGCGCCTCACCTATTAATATAGTAGCAGATTCTATAGATAAAAAGAACAGCCGAGTGAAACTACTTTTTAATACAGGATTAAAGCCTTTTGGTAATGCTAAAGTAAATTTAAGCATCAATCCAAAAGATAGTTCTGACTTTGATTTGGATTATCATATAACAAAATTACCAATTAGTATATTTAATCCTTACTTACTAAAATACACGTCTTTTCCATTAGATAGAGGATCCATTGAATTAAATGGAACTTGGCATGTTAAAAATGGAATGATACAAAGCAATAATCACTTGCTGGTGATTGACCCTAGAGTTAATAACCGCATAAGAAATAAAAACTATAGTTGGCTTCCACTTAGGTTTATCATGTTTTTTGTGCGAGATAGAGGTAATATTATTGATTACGAAATACCAATTACCGGTAACTTAAACAAACCCGATTTTATTTACAAAGATGCAATTTTTGATGCCCTGAAAAATATTTTTGTAAAACCGGCAACAACGTCCTATAGAACACAAGTTAAAAATACAGAATATGAGATAGAGAAGTCGATGTTTTTAAAATGGGATATGCGAAAATATGAGTTATCCTCAAGTCAAATAAAGTTTTTAGAAAACATGGCTGATTTAATGAAAGAAGATCCTAACTTATCTATATCTATCGTGCCAATGCCTTATACCGAAAAGGAAAAAGAATATATTATGTTTTTTGAAGCAAAAAAACAATATTTTTTAGCTAGCAAAAAGCTTTCAACAAAATCTCTTTGTGAGGATGATACGATATCAATAGATAGAATGTCTAACAAAGATTCATTATTTGTAAAGTACCTAAATTCTAAACTTGGTAATAAACTGGTTTTTACTGTGCAAGACAAATGCTTAAATTTATTGGGGAATGAGTATATAAATAAAAAAATGGATGAACTCAACGCATCTCGTAAAGGCCAATTTAAAGCCTTTTTTAAGGAAATTGATATTAACAAACAAGTGAAAATTAATCCTATAAAAAACAACATCCCTTTTAATGGATTTTCGTATTATAAAATAAATTATAAAGGTGAAATTCCAAAATCTTTAGAAAAAGCGTATGAAAGAATAAATGAATTAAACAATGAACCGCCACGAAATAAGTTAAAAAAAGTTCGGGATAAAAACGCACACATTAACTAAGATTAAGTAGTTTATAAGATAGTTGTGTTTGTTGTTAATTCTATATTTTTTAAATTTATTTGATAAGCTAATAGAAAGATAAGAACTGTGTAATATTACTAAGTTTGCAATATTGGCACCATAAAGTGGTTCATATTTAGCTTGGCTCTCAGTTACAATTATTGCACCTACAATATCAATTGGTTCACAGCAATAATCTGAGGGCAAAAGGTTATGCGAATAATTTTTCAAGTCTAAAAAGGAAAAAATCTACGTCACTTACCCCTTTTTGTTTAACTCTAAAATTAAACTCTTTAGAGCTAAACAAAAAGGGGTAAGTGACGTAGATTTTTTCCTTTTTAGACTTGAAAAATTATTCGCATAACCTTTTGCCCTCAGATTATTG
>JANYGR010000157.1 GCA_025359355.1 Bacteroidota bacterium
GTTTTAACTGATTCGTAATGATGATCGCCGTCGATAAAAATAACGTCAAATTTTTTATTCAATGCAGCAAAATCGTAGATTAAGGAATTCCCTTCTAAATGAATGATGCTTGGATTTTTTTTAGAAAAGTAGCCGTGTAAATCCGCATACTTTTCATCAAACCCAAAGGCTAATAATTCTTTTTTTGATAAACTCAACGTGTAACATTCTTTAGCATAAGGCGCTACATTAGTTACACTCTCGCCTCTCCAAGTGCCAATTTCAAAATACGAAGCGTTTTCGAAGCGCTTACTCATACTCTGTAATAAGGCGATATCAGTAGGTAAAGAACCGCCCTCTAAAACAGCAAAACAATTTAAGGTTGCTTTAAAATTTGGAATGAGCTCATCAATTTCTACAACAGGCAAAGCGTCTATGTTATTGTAATGTTTATGGATGTAATTTTTCCAAACTAGATCATTATCCAAAATAGTATTAAGTAACCACGGGTTTTTAATGATCTCGAAAACAGCTTTGAATGTTTTTTTTATTTTTTTCATATTAAATAGTATTGTTTTTGATGAGATACATATTTTTTCTAATCTCAAATAAATCTTTGATGGTAAAGTGATGTTTACGCATAAACACAATTAATAAAATCATGGAGGTAATAAAATAAGAGATACTCGAAACATAACAAGCACCTATCACACTGTAATTAGAAATCAATGTATAACCCAAACTAATAGTGGTTATAAACCCGCATAGGTTAGCTAATGCAATGGTTTTTTGCTGACCAATGCCTGAATAATAATGCACAATAATGGACGAGAAACTCACGCATAAAATACCTGGAGAAAGCAATAACATAATATGTTTGGTTTCAGCAAAATCATCTCCTAATAAAAATACAAAAAATGCATCTGGTATAAAATACAAAACCAGTACGCATACAATGCTTAATAAAAAACATAATTTGGCAAGCACAAAGGTAATGTGTTTATTTTCTTCGTTTTGTTTGGAATTAGCAACGTGCGTTAAAATAATAGGCGTCACGCTACCGCTAATCAGCCATACCGACTCAATAAGCGAGGTAGCACTTGAATAAACCCCCACTAATAAATTAGTGCTTAATAAATAATAATTATAACGATTGCTTAGCATATGTGTTAATGCTGCAAATTGATTATAAAATCCATTCGTGAAAATTTGTTTCACTAAAAACACTTCTTGTTTAATAGGACTTCGATACTCCTTAAAAATGTAAACAGAAGAAACGATGGCGGGTGGCACAAAAGAAATGTACATAGAAATAATATAGCTTGTAACTGATTTTTGTTGTAACACAAAAACAAAAATCAATAAACTAAGTAATAAAATCAAGGGTTGTGAAGCACTTAACCAATTATATAATTTAATTTTCTCCTTCCCTAAAATAAATACCAAATGAAACGAATGTAAAATGATAATGAATGATAATATAAACAAATGAAACCAATTTCCTCCCATTCGCACATTAAACAGGTAAAAGAACACGCTTAGCACTAACGTGCATACAGCAACCCATAAAAAACCAAACTTATATAATTTTTTAAAAGAAAATTTTGGAATGAAATGCACCAAAGTATAGCCAGTATAAATTTCATTAACAATTTGAATGATGGCAATATTTAAAACAAACAGGGTGATTTCGCCACGGATTTCTCCACCCAAAACTTTGGACGTAATTAATAAAATAGCAAAATTGATGAAAGCCGTGCTACCTTTGGAAAACAGAGTATGTGTAATTTTTTTAAGCAAGCGCTAATTGATATAAATTTGTTAGTTTATGATTAATCACTTGTTTACTAAAATGAGTTACTGCAAATTCTCTGATCAATGCAGCGTTATACTGTTGTTTTGTTTGAGCAAATGTAAGAAAGGATTCTGTTAATTGAATTTCATTTTTTGGATCAACAACAATACCTAAGTCTGATGTCATATAATCAGCTATACCTCCAACATTACTAGTAATGGCAGGCTTTCCGCAAGCAAAGCATTCTGGTATTACCAAACAAAACGTTTCGTAATTACTAAACATCACTAAGGCATCGTGCTTATTAATAGCCTGCACTAAATCATTCCCCATTAAGCGACCTAAAAACGTAACGTTGTTGTTTATTCTTAACTGATTCGTTAGAGCTTGTAAATTGGCCTTATTGGGCGCTTCGCCCACTATACTTAAATGTAGAGTAGTATTAGTTTTAAATGCCGAAGCAAAGGCGGAAATAATTCCTGTTACATTTTTTTGAGCTTCATCAAGCGATGATATATGAATAAAGCGAGTTGCTTCCTGTTCATTGCTATCAGTAGTAGAAAATAATTTTGTGTCAATCACATTTGGTACCACATGATAATTCCCATGCAAATTGTGGCTTTTCATCATTCGGGTTAAATAATCACTAACGGTAATAATAGTGTGCGCTTTATTTATAATTTGCTTCGTATAGTACTTGATGATGAACCCTTTATAACTGCCGTCTTCAGGGGAATATCCTGTCCAATGTTCTGTGATAAACAAAGGACATTTTAATGTTTTAATCAATTGTAATGTAGGAATACAGGCAGGGAAAATAGCATTCAAATGAATGATATCAATGGCTTGTTTTTGTTGAGCAATTTCAACACACTTTAATAAATACTTACTATACGTATTTAATTTTTTAAACTCTTTAACAATCGGAATAATCGATGAAATTTTAGGATACAATAAAATAACTTCTGTGAGATTACCTGCTTCTGTGATCGTTACAGTTTCTTTTGATACTAAAGAACTTGACTTTGCAAATACAACCGTTACTTTATGAGTTAATGCAACGCATTCGGCATGACGCTTAATAAAAATGCCATTAGTAGGATTGTCGATATGGGGATACCACGAACAAATAAAAAGAATATGAGGTGTGTGTTGCAGAATAAAAATGGTTGTATTTGTAAATTTAAAAAAAATAGTGAAATCCTTTATGTCATTTTGTTTAATAAAACAACAGTATTTGTTTAGTAACGTATTGAATAAAAGTAATTCCACTCGTAACAATAAAACACCACATCACCCATTTACCACCATTATCATACTTTTTAATCAATTGGAGAATGAGTATAGCGATTGTAATTATAAAAGGAATTAATGCGGCATGATAGCTTAAAGATTCTATTAAATTTCCTTTTAATAAAGAAATAAAAGCGCGTTGAGAACCACAGCCAGGGCAATCTAACCCAAAATTGGATTTGATGGGGCAGGCTAATAAATGATGTTCGAGCCAATCGATCATGTGTTTAAAAAACCATCAATGACCTAATTTACCCCAAGGCATTGATGACGCAGCCGCTCCAAATATTGTACCTACAGCAATAACGTAAATAATCCAATATATTACTGCTAACGAAGATAAAATAGTCCCAATAATAGCACATATTTTCCCAGCTTTTAAATTATTATAAGAACTCAAACTATAGTTATTTGGATTTTGCATAAAAACAGCATTCGATTTGCCAGCAATAACAATTGAAATAATTCCCATTACTAATCCTGGTAAACCTAAACAAAAACAAAATACGATAGATAAAATTCCTAATACTAAAACCGCAGCTGAATTCGGAATAGGCATTTGCCCGAATTGATTGTTAAATTGTTGATTCACATTTTGCCCTTGATTAGGCGCTTGATTTGATACATTATTATCTTCCATACGTTTTTAATTTTTAGCTAATATAAAAAAAATACGCTTATACCATCTGGTTAAAAAAAAGTTACATGAATTTTTAAACCGCAAAATAGTTCGTAAATAACACTTAAAAACTAAAACTTTTAGTAACTATTACCGTACAACTCATTAAATAAAATAATCACTTAATACCCTTCGTCTAAAAACATCACTAAAAACAGGGCTAGCATTAAAGATTTACTTCGAACATTTAATCAACTTAAATTTAAAAAAACAGAAAAACAATGACACATTTAATTAACTCTTCAAAACATTTCCGCCATGAAAACAATTACCTACAACTCAATTGTGCTGGCCGCACTCTTATCTATAGCGGCCAAAGCGCAGACCAACAATTCATCTTATACGATTGATAGTTTGGCAAATTTTAATCAAACAGAATGGACCAATTTTTACTTTTCGCATCATACAAACCCTGCCGAATTACCTGAATTCATTGAGGCTCACAAGCGTGATTACATTCACGCCACCTATTTTGTCTCAGCACAAAAATTAGCAAGTCAACCAAATACCCCTCAACAAGCCTGTACAAATATTGATTTTGAAAATGGCAGCCTTAGTGGTTGGACGTCATCAACAGGTTACAATCCTATATACAATCCAGCTGGATGTTGCTTAACAACCGGAGGCGCACAAGTTATAACTAGTGGGGCAGCCTTAGATGGTTGCGGAGGTTTTCCCGTTGTAGCTCCAGGAGGGAATTTTTCTGTACAATTAGGAGATAATAATGTTGGTGGTATTGCAGATAGATTGGAACAAACCTTTAATGTTACTTCTGCAAACGCTAACTTTACTTATAAATATGCAGTTGTATTACAAGATGCGGGACATGCTATTGCAGACCAACCGAGCTTTCAAATAGAAATGTTAGACTCAAGCAATACTCAAATTCCTTGTACCTTTTATAATGTTGCTGCTGGTCAAAATATCCCCGGTTTTCTTTCATCTACTAATTGCGCAAGCGTGGTGTACAAGCCATGGTCGAGCGTTAGTGTTGATTTAACCAGCTATATCGGACAAAATGTAACTATTCGTTTTACAACTTACGATTGTTCGTTAGGCGGTCATTATGCTTATGCTTATATCGATGGGAATTGTTCAAATTTCAATATTACTCAAAGTGCGAATTTATGCGAAGGCTCTTCCATACAATTACTTGCACCTGCTGGCTTTGCAACTTATAATTGGACATTGCCAAATAACAATACTACTACTGGGCAAACACTAACAACGGGCTTAGCTGGTGTATATACTTTAAATTTAACAACTATGACGGGCTGTCCAGGCCCTACACTTACATATACCTTAGTAAGTTTTCCAAAACCGAACGCTTCTTTTACTCCTAACCAAACATCTGCTTGTTCTCATACAGTTGCATTTACAAACACAAGCAATATTAGCAGCGGAAGTATTACCTCAACCCTTTGGAGTTTTGGTGATGGAAACACATCCATTAATACCAATACATTTAATAATTATGCTAGCACAGGAACTTTTTCTGTACAATTAATATGCTCTAGCAATATGGGATGTAAAGATACAGCTCTTCTACCTGTAACCATCAATGCTTTACCTACAGCCATTTTTAATGCAAATTCAGCTTGTGCAAATTCTGTTACATCATTTACAAATAACTCAAGCGTTTCAAGCGGAAGTATCATATCTACTAATTGGAGTTTTGGTGATGGCCTAACATCTATTGTTAATCAGCCTTCGCATCAATATGCTTCTGCGGGAAATTACTCCGTAACCTTAACTATTACCACAAACAACAATTGCATTAATACCATTACTCAACCTGTAACCGTAAATCCTATTCCAAATGTGATGTTTACAGCTAATAGCGTTTGTCAAGGAAATGTAACAAACTACCTAAACAACTCAACCATTTTAAGTGGAAGTATTACTAACTATGTGTGGGACTATACAAACGACGGAACACCTGATAATACAACTCAAAATACAGCTACCACATTTGCCACCAGTGGAACTTATATTACACAATTAATGGCTATTAGTAATTTGAATTGTATGCAAAGTTTTACTCAGGTAGTAAATGTCTATCCTAACCCAGTTGTACAATTTACCTCACAACCTGTTTGTTTTGGCGCTCCTATAGTTTTTACAAATTCATCGAGTATTAGTTCTGGCTTGATTTCCAGCTACACTTGGTCTTTTGGAGATGCTACTACTTCAACGATTGCCAATACTCAACATGTATATAATTCATACGGAAATTATAATGTACAATTAACCGCTATTAGTAATCATAATTGTAGTAGTACACTGTTACAAACAGCTATAGTTCACCCAAAACCAATTGTTCAATTTCAGTCAACCACAGCCTGTTTAAATCAGGCGACACAATTTAACAATCAAAGTAGTATTATCGCAGGAAGTATTATTAAATACCGTTGGGACTTTCAAAATAACAACTCAATAGATGACTCTACTTCAAACCCTAGTTATATCTATGGTTTAGCTGGCACTAATCAATGTCGATTAATTGCCATATCAAATAATAATTGTAGTAATCAAACTATTAATCCAGTAGTGATTCATCAAAATCCTGTTGCACTTTTTTCTGCACCAAGCGCTTGCATGCCAAGTTCTACACAGTTTCAAAATCTATCAACTAGTAGTGATGGCTCAATTACAAACTATAACTGGGATTTTAATGGTGATAATATCATTGATAATGTTCAACAAAATCCAACCTATAATTTTGCACAAACAGGTAATTATGGTGTGAAATTAGAAGTCCAAACACAATATGGTTGCTCTAATAGTATAATCAAATCGGCTTATGTCAATGCAACGCCGTCTGTGTTATTTGCTGCTCAACATAAAATAGGTTGTCCTAGCTTATGTGTCAATTTCGTAAATAATTGTAGTATTGGAAGCGGAAACATTGTAACTTATCAATGGATCTTTGGTGATATCAGCTCTCCTGATTACACTCAAAACCCAACACACTGCTACGCTTCAGGAAATTACAACGTTACTTTAAAAGCAGTTTCTGATAGCGGTTGTGTGGCAAGCTCGATGCAACCAAATTTTGTAACGGTATATCCAACGCCTATTGCTAATTTTAATGTAACACCATCTGTTATTGAAATTACAGAGCCATTAGTTGAAGTTGAAGATAAATCAACCGGAGCAACGGCTGTAAATTATATATTTAGTGACGGAACACTTAAAAACACTGCCAATTTTACACACCTATTTACAACCGACGTGGCAAAAACAGTATTTATCATGCAAAAGGTAATTAATTCGTATGGCTGTAGAGATTCTATTGTGAAACAAGTGGATATTAAACCCGCTTACGTATTATATATTCCAAATGCCTTTACACCTAATAGTGATGGATTAAACGATGGATTCAAAGCCTTAGGTATTGGCATAGCTCAATTCAAATTACAAATTTTTGATAGATGGGGCGTTCTTATTTTTGAAAGCGATGATATTAATAGAGCTTGGGACGGCAGCGTAAATGGAAAAGGGGATTATGACTCTACAAAAGATGATGTATATGTTTGGAAAGCTGAAGTAACAGATGTTTTAAAACAACATCACGATTTAATAGGGCATGTAACCTTAGTAAAATAATGTCAAAAAGACGTGAAAACTATTTGGCTTAGATATTGAGTTTATTAAGCGGAAAATAATTAATTTCATATCATTAATAAAACACAGTCAATTCAGTAAATAACAATCTAAACAAACAAAAAAATGGCATTAGAAATAACAGACGCTAATTTTGAAGAATTAGTATTAAAATCAGACAAACCTGTATTAGTAGATTTTTGGGCAGAATGGTGTGGTCCTTGTCGCATGGTAGGCCCAGTAGTAGAAGAGTTATCAAAAGATTACGATGGCAAAGCCGTTGTAGGTAAAGTAAATGTAGATAACAACTCTGGCATCTCTTCAAAATATGGTATCAGAAATATTCCAACTATTTTGTTTTTCAAAAATGGTGAAGTTGTAGAAAAACACGTAGGTGTAGCTGCTAAAAATGTATTAGCTGAAAAATTAAACACTCACATGTAATTTTTAATTTTATAAAAAAGCCCGAAGAGTATCATACTCTTCGGGCTTTTTTTATTTCCCTACACTTACTCTGATTCCTTCGCTATGACTTGAAAGGAAAAGGACTCATTAAAATCTAAATCCAATATTTATTCCTACACGAGGAATAAATGAACTGTTTAATAATCCAAAGTCCTTATAAGTACGAGTGATTTTACTAACCCCATCAAATTCAATACTTTTTAAGTTACTATTTTTACTCGATTCATTTTGATATGTTAATTGAGCGTCAATATAAATAGGATAATGATAATCTTGAACATACTTATAATTAAAGAGTGATACCATACCTAAATTAAAATTAACAAAAAAGTGTTTAATTGATAGTTTGTAGCCGCCGCCAAAAACAAAATTCCAATTTGATTTTTTTTCAAATACAGCATCGTCTAGTTTATAATTATAATTCCCCAGCCCGAATCCATAATTTATGTAAAAGCCTTTGCTTGAAGCTTTTCGGTTAAAAAACAATCTGTGTTCTAAGCTAAAATTTTTATTAATCTCTGAACGACTTGTAGATTTATAGTAGTATGAAGAAAAATAATTTAATTCAGAAGATTTACGCTCAACTGAGTAATAATAATAATTTAAATAAAAGTCACTACTAAGTAATTTATTTGTTTTTTTAGGCAAACTAAATCCTATGCCACCACTATAAAAATTTTCATAATCAGTTGTCTTAGATTTCGTTTTTAAACTATTGTATAATAGATTAATTCCACCTAAAACATCATGCTCAATATAAAACGCAGGCTTGCCTTTTGGCGCAATTATACTGTCTTTTTGTGCATAACCATAATTAATAGAAATTATAGATAATAGAACCAAAATATTTTTATTTTTCATAATCTTTATCAGTCAATATTCATTTAAATTAATTACTATTTCCCTACACTTACTCTGATTCCTTCGCTATGACTGGTGAATTCAGGCGCATACATACACTGTATGGTAGTTACACCATTACTAAAATCACCTTTATGATTAACCACTAAAGGATATTCAAATACGTATGTTCCTTTATTTAAATACGAGAAAAAGAAATTAGTTGCAGCATCTCTTGTGCTTTCGTAATAGCCTAATCCATCTTGATATTTATAACCACTCAATACATTCGTTGGTTCAAAGCCAGAAGCACGCATATCTTTCATGTGCACATAACTCATATCTCTATCTACTCTCAACTCAATACGCACTTTTATTTTATCTCCTAACTTCAATGGAGTTGCTGAAGTAATGGGCTCTATCACGATTCCGCTAGCTGTATTTTTTTGCAAGAATAATTGTTTTTTTATTTTAAGTGGCGTTTCGTGTGGCGTAATTTTATCTAATTGTTCAAAGTATTGCCAATACATCGCTCCATAACTTACGCCTACGTCGTGCTTCACTACCTTAACAGTGCCCATTGTAGAAGGCTTAATATCAGAGCCATTCCACACTTTTTTGAAATAACCTGTGCCTGGTTCTACTTTTAAAGAAGCATCTGTTTTAGGATCTAATTTAATATCTCCTACAGTTATATCTACATTAGGTTCGGTAGCCAACCAGTCTGTTCCCTTTAATAACAAAGCATACACCGCTTCTGTAGTTGAGCGCGTTGTGCCCCAATGCTGCGTTTGTTTACTTTTTATTAACCAGGTTTTCAAATCATCTACTGCTTTGGTATCATTATTAATTTCATCAAAAGCTTCTATCATTAGGGCTTGCATTTCGATAGGCGCTTCGTACCAAAAATAACCGTAGTTTTCTTTCCAATACATGCCCATTTCTTCGCTGTTGATGCTGTTTTCCTTCAATGATTTTAATATATCTTTCGGTAATTTTTTATCATCATAACGGTTTAAACTCAAGGCAATCATTCCTTGCATATAACGACTGTTTTGCAACCAATATGTTTGCTCCTGTTTTTTGTAGTAAGCGTTGTGTTCTTTATTGCGTCCATCGATATCAATATCCTTAAACACAGAACGCATGTATAAATACTGAATCGCATTATAACTCAAGTTATTAGTCGTTTTCCAATTTTTGTTATACTTTTTCATTTGCTCAAACTCTTCGCGCATGCGGTTATCACAGTATTTCACAGCTTTGGTTATCATATTCCAAACCTCAGCATTTTCGCGTACTTTAATAACTCCTAATTTATCTAAGTGTCCAAAACCTGTTACAATGTGTTGGGTAATGTACCAATCGTCTGGTCCACCATCAAACCACATAAAGCCACCATTAGGTGTTTGTTTCTTTAATAGCTTTTTAAGTGCTTGCGTTTGCTCATTACTCATTTTATTCAAATCGAATAATAAACCAACACGACGTTTATTTTCCGTTTCGCTCTTAGCTTGTAATACCCATGGTGTTTCTTCTAAAATAGCAGATTTTAATTCTTGGTTTTTTTCGAGGTTCGACAGGAAAGCATCTGGTGATGAGCTTTTCCATGCATCAAATACGGCTTTAATTTTTGGTTTAGAATTTACCACATACGTTGCCAACGTATTAGCATAATAACGTGCAAAGGTTTGTTCGGCGCATTCATAAGGATATTCCATTAAATACGGTAACGCTTGAACCGCATACCAAGCTGGATTAGCAGTAAACTCCAATGTGTACGAATGATTTTTTAACGTTGTAGAATTATTATTTTGATTGGTAAATTTTGTAAAATAAAATTCTTTAGTTTGATTACTTCTAATCGGCATTGGCATACTCTCCGTTACCAACATACGATTGGTTAATACAGGCACCGCTTGTTCTTCGCCATCAGCAAAGTTATCAGCCTTAGCCACTACTTTGTATTTAATTGCAGAGTAGCCTTCAGGGATATGTAAATTCCATTCGATAGCAGTGCTTTGTCCTTTTTTAACCGAAAACTTTCTTTTAATTAATCTTGAATGAATTTCAGGTCCATCATCATACTTGCAACCTGCACAATGATCTACGCTTAACAAATCGCTTATGTTAATGCTATTTTTATCAATCACCACATCCGAAATTTCTTTATCCGTTAACGCATCATATAAGGTAAGCTCTGTCGTACCCGCTAAATCTTTATCAGAGAGGTTTGATATTTTACTAATGAAGGTTAGTTTATCTCCTTCTCTAAAAAACCGTGGTGCATTGGGCTGTACCATTAATTCTTTTTGAGTAATAACTTCTTTTTCGAATTGCCCAATTTTTAAATCTTTGGTATGAGCCAAGCCCATTACCTTCCATTTAGTAAGGCTTTCGGGCACTGTGAATTTAATAACGATTTCGCCTTTTTCGTTGGTTTGTAACTGTGGGAAAAAGAAAGCAGTTTCATTGAAATTAGAACGCGCTTTTACTTGAGCTAAGCCATTTGAGTTTTGTTGATTATTGGATTTGCCATCTATTTTTTGGAAGCCTCCATCCTTAGCCTCTCCAGTGGCCCAACCGTAAACATCTCCATCACTATTTTTGTCTTCTGCCTTCTTCTCGCTTTCTTCACGAGTGATTGTTGATTTAGTAGTACTAACTCCTTTTTGGGATTGAAGAAGACTAACTGTTTCATCAGCCATTACTGCATTACCCTCCGCAGCATAAGTCATCATTGGCTGAACTCCACCTCGTCCTCCTCTGTAATAGTGCTGATAAAAATTCAAGCCAAAATAATTCAGCTGATCGTAATATCGACTTGGTATGCTTTGATAGTGGTATTGTAAATTATTAAACTCCGTTGAGTTCACCGCACGCGCTATAGTTGATGTCCAGTTGAGTCGCGCATAATAACTCTCATAAATATTGAGATACCAATCGTTCGCTTTAAAGGCATCCAGCGAGGCATCATACATACTTGCTACCATTTCCGCAGCCGCTTTTTCTCCTTTTTTATCTTTCAAAATTAATTTCCATTCTTCTGCTTGCCCCGGTAATAGCTTGTTACGAAAGGTTTCAAATTGAATATCTAATTCTTTATTCGTGTATGGAACGGTGATAGTGCTTGTATGTTGATAAAAACGATTGTTCTTTATAAACGACGTATGAAACGATAAACCTCCACGGTGTTTTTCTTCGATGAGAATTTCATTGATCTTCATAGATGCTTGTTGCCATTGAGTAGTAACAGCCATGCCCTGATGTTCTATTTCATATAAGTAATTTACATTAGGATACGCTGATGCTAAAATAAAACTCGCTTTATCGTTTGGTTCACATCTATTGTTAGGCATATAAAACCAATCAGCTACTTGCTCTGGTAATTCGTTGGTGTTTTTGTTAAATACAGTAATGTATTCAAAGGCTTTAATATCTTCTCCAAATTTATCTTTACAATTTGCTTCAATCACATACACACCTGCTTTCAAATTTTTAAATTCAGCAGCTAAATCATATTCTGTTTTTGAACCAGTATCGAAGGGTTTTTCCAGAACCTTCGCTTCTTTTTCCCATTTATATTTATTGCTTTCATCTTCATACAAATCATTAGGAAACGTTTTATAATACTCTTCTTTACTTAACGTATGTCTGTCGGGTTGAGCCCATAGTCTGCTTCTAAAAACCTTTTGCGGTTGTTTTAATTTATAAATAGCAAAGTTTCCAGTTGTTTTTTCGGCAACGCCATTTAAGTTTGTTGTACTAATCACAATTGGTTTAGAAGAATTTACTTCAATGATATCGTTAGCCGAAATACTTAATTGTAACGCCTGATATCCAATAGTAACAGCTGTTTCAGCACTATGCGTTTCTCCATTAATATCGGTTACATCAGCGCTTACTTGATAATTATACGTGGCATAACTTGTTTTAGAAACAGATTCGTCTGGCAACGCTTTAAATTTAATAATATACGCGCCTGTATCATTGCTCATGATTTCTCCACTACCAATTTCCGTACTCGTTGCTCCGCTATTATATGGCCTGTACCACCAATACCAGTATGGATAGCGAACATTACGCGTCACACGGTATTTTACTTTAGCGCCATCAATAACATTTCCTGCATACGCTTTTGCTAAGCCAGTAACCGTTACCTCATCATTTAATTTATACGTTCCTTGTAAAGGATTAAATGTTGTTTCAAATTTCGGACGTTTGTATTCTTCTACCGAAACATAAGCAGTGCCTCTTCCATCCGTAATGTGCATTTGCCCTAATAATCCACCTTGTGGCGCAATGAACTCGCCGCTAATAGATCCAAATTCATTTGTTATTAAATCGAGTGAACTTACCTTTTGGTAATTCACATCATAAAAAGTAACTGTTACTGGGAAATTTGTTTTAAGTGTATGTTTTTTTCCATTGGTTGATTCTAACAAAATAGCTTTGAAATAAACGGTTTGTCCGGGACGGTATATCGCTCTATCTGTAAAGAAATGAGACGTAACCGTTGTGTAATCTTGGCCTTGGGAGTTATAAGTATAATAACTATTGCTATTAAAATACGTGTCGGTGCCATTTATAAATTCAACGAAAAAATTTCGTTCATTAGAATTTGGATTAGCCACTGCTACATAACCCACATCGTTTGTTTTTAAAGTTGGGCCTTTTTTAACTTTATATTCTCTATCTCCATAATCATAATCTTCATACCACACTTGTGCCGTTATATTTTTCAAAGGCTCCCCAGTTTGGCGATGCAAGGCATAAAAATCGTAAGATCCATTGTCTCTGCGTCGCTCTGTTGATGCAATATCCGAGATGATGCAGGTGCTATAAGCGGAAATGTTATTAGCGTATTTAAAATCCTCTGTCAAAGAACTTAAGATCATATAATAACCAGCAGGTAATTCAGGTAATATTATTTCCGTTGTATGTGTTTGATAATCGCCGTCATCAATTAGCTCTTGTGTAAAGGTTTTAACTGTTGGGAAGGTTTTAAATTTATTGAATAACTCCTCACCATATTTTTTGCGAAATAATTGTCTTAATTCCTGACTTGTGGTTTTAACGACTTTAAAATATAATTTATTAATATTTTGAGACGTTACTAAGGCTCTAAATGGCTTGTTTGGCTCATTTACCTCTTCTGTTGTTAAATTACATGATTTAGCTAATATCGATGTTATGATACTTTTGCATTCTAAGGCTCCATAGGCATTCGGAAATTTTGCAATAGCCGATTCGCAAATTTCTTTCGCCGTTTTTTTATACCATTTACAATCCTCACTTTGTAATGGCTTGTATTGATTGGCTTTTTGCAAATACCAATTCGCTAAGCGGTAATCAATTTCGGTTACGCGTTCGCTTTTGGCAAACTTAACTTGTATGGCTTTTAAAGAATTAAAGTAGAGCGTGTCTTTTTTGGCGTTTTGAGAATTGTTATGCACATAATCTAATCGTAATAACTCTACATCTATCAGTGCATCAGGGTTTTCATCATGTTGATGAAAGCGAGTTAAGTCTTGCATCAATTTGAGAGCATAATATTTTGTTTCTAAAGAGTCTGAAGGATTTGCGATATCCAGTGTTACAAAATCTGAATAAGGCTTAGCAAATTCTTCTTTATTTACGTTAAATTGAACTGAAGGGCGCGATACATCAGGTTCTGAATTCATGAAAAACGCTAAGGCGCGATGCCCTAAAAAATCATATAAAGTTGGTCGCCATTGACGACAATCTTGTGTACCTTTAGTAATAATATCATCGTAAAGCTCAATTTTAGTGCGTTTCAAGCTGTCTACATTTTGTAGCGATGCTTTATAATTTGAAATCACTGCCGATGTAATCGCTTTTAAGTCCCAGGTTTCTATATCATCATTCTTAAAATTAATGGTAGTGGTTCTGTTATAAAATTTCCAACGGTTATTTTGAAAATATTGCCAAAATGCATCCGCCAAAATACTTTGTAATACTGGTTTAATAGGGTATTTGGCGTCTTTTACTTCATCTTGTAGCTTAAAAATGGACTTCTCTAACGAAAATTCTTCTCTATAGCTTTCAAAAGTCATACGATTTAGCACTGCTTTGACGAACTGTCCAGCATTATTTTCAGTTTTAGATTTGGTATAAATAAACTCTATCACTTTCAAAGCCGATTCAGTTAAGCCTTTATTTTGGCAACTATCTACTCGTTTCCAAAGTTTATCATAGGTGTCGCCTTTATTAAAGCTCAGCATAAGCTGGCTTGGTTTGGTAAAAGTGTTAGAAAAGAATCCAACCGATAAAAGTGCTGTAGCAATGAGCATTAGCGCTAGGGTAGTCATTTTTTTAAGTGTCATAAGCTAAATTTTATTGTATGGAGATGTCAAAAGAATAGGAATTCCACAAATTAATCTAAATAAAGTTACAAATTACTATAATTCAAGCCATTTACAAATACTGTAGATTATGTGATGTTTTTTTTAAAATTATTGAATTTTTGGCAATTTATCTCTACATTTGCACCCGAAAATAAAAGCTTAAACCATCTTTTACGCGTAATGACTAATAAAATCAATATATTCAAGAAGTTTTCGGGTGTCGCTTTAGCAGTGTTTGCCTTGTTTTTAGTCCTTTCTAGTAATTTATCAGCTGATGAAAACCCATCTGTTGGTGAAGAAATTCACGCTGATGGCACCATTGAGCCTTTACCGGAGGAAGCAAAAGGCTCAATTGATATTTCAGCTATTGCGATTGAACACGTTTCTGATGCTCACTCTTGGCATTTTTGGGGCGAAGGTCATCACTCAGTGTCTGCTCCGCTTCCAATTATATTAAAAGGAAATAATGGTATTGCTTTTTTCATGTCTTCTGAATTTGATCATGATAATGAAGGAAAAGTAATTGTTGAGAAAAACGGAGAACGTTTTGTGATGTTTGAAGAAAAAATTTATTATGCTAATGAAACCCCAAACGCATACGGACAATATGTAACCCTTACAAGTGAAGATAAAGAAGTTAGCGTAAGTAACGCTGCTGTTTTAGATTTTTCCATCACAAAAAATGTTACTCAAATGTTTTTGTCTGTTTTATTATTAGTGTGGTTATTTACATCTATTGCTAAAACCTATAAAACACAAGGCGTTACATCGGCTCCAAAAGGGAAACAATCCTTTTTTGAACCATTAATTGTTTTTGTACGTGATGATATCGCAAAAGGTAACATTGGTCACTGTTCTGATAAATACGTTCCTTATTTACTAACCGTGTTTTTTATGATTTTAGTAAATAATGTGTTTGGTATGATTCCAATTGGCGCTAACTTAACAGGTAATATTGCTTTCACCTTAGTATTATCGGTTGCTACGATGATTGTTACTAATATTAATGGCAACAAAAATTACTGGTCTCATATTTTTTTACCACATGCTCCAAAAGCAATTTGGCCAATTTTAATCCCAATTGAAGTAGTTGGTATTTTAACTAAGCCTTTTGCCTTAATGATGCGTTTGTTTGCTAACATGACTGCAGGACACATCATCATCGTTTCATTAGTAGGATTAATTTTTGTATTCAAAACAATTTATATTGCGCCAGTATCTGTGGCATTTGCATTATTTATTGATGTATTAGAGTGTTTAGTAGCATTTTTACAAGCATACGTATTTACAATGCTTACTGCTTTATTTATTGGATCGGCAGTAGCTGACCATAACGAAGATGGTATGCACACAGAAGATGACGAAAAATTAGTAGCAGGTCACTAATAAAATTAAAAAAGAATAATTAATAACCAAATAAAAACAAGTAACATGACAGGAAGTATCGCAGCAGTAGGTGCAGGCTTAGCAGTAATTGGAGCAGGTATCGGTATCGGACAAATTGGTGGGCACGCAATGGATGCTATTGCACGTCAACCAGAAGCAACATCTAAAATTCAAACAGCTATGATCATCGCAGCAGCCCTTGTAGAAGGTGTTGCATTATTCGGTGTAGTAGTTGCTTTAATGAGTAAATAAGCTTCAACAAACAAACCAAAGCTATTACGGTTGGTAATAGCTTTGGTTTATCCTTCGACTTCGCTCAGGACAAGAATTATTTGATTATAAAAAACATTAACATATTCAACACTTCACTTATCTTAAGTCAAAGCTGAGAGTGGAGTTGAGAACAAAACAAAAAACAAATGACTAATACATTTATTTTAGCAAGTCTTATCGAGCCAGCAGTTGGTTTGATTTTTTGGACAACTATTACTTTTATTTTATTATTAGTATTATTAGGTAAGTTTGCTTGGAAACCTATTTTATCTGCTATCAAAACTCGTGAAAAAGGGATTGAAGATGCATTAGCTAGCGCAGAAACTGCGTTAAAAGATATGCGTGAGTTAAAATCTAATAACGAAAAAACATTAGCTGAAGCTCGTGCAGAACGTGATAACTTATTAAAAGAAGCACGTGATACTAAAGACGCTATTATTGCAGAAGCAAAAGCTAAATCGCAAACAGAAGCTGATCGCATCATGTCTTCTGCTCGTGAGCAAATTACTAACGAAAAAAATGCAGCGATTGCTGAATTAAAAAATCAAGTAGCGACATTATCTATCGAAATTGCTGAGAAAATTTTACGTAGCGAATTGTCAAGCGATGAAAAACAAAAAGCATTAGTATCAAATTTAATGAAAGACGTAAACCTTAACTAGTTTTGCCCATAATGCCTAAATTCATCGTTGCTCTCGCTAAAAAATCGTTCATTTGTGAAAAACAAACTCTCAATTCTTTATCTTCAAGCGCCTCGAACTTAAGCAATCTGAACAAAACTAAATAATTAAAAAAACATGATAGTTGCATCAAGATACGCCAAATCATTATTAGACCTTGCTGTTGAAAAAGGCCAGTTAGAGGCTGTTTACACAGATGTTCTTTTAGTAAAATCAATATGCGATCATTCACATGATTTTATTAACTTTTTGAATAGTCCTATTATTAAAGCTGACAAAAAAGTAAGTACACTAAAAGCACTATTTGATGGCAAAGTAAATGCAATCACTTCAGGCTTTTTAACGCTTGTTGCTAATAAGCGTCGCGAATCGGTTATACCTCAAATGGCAACTAGCTTTATTGAACAATACAAATCAAACAAACATATTTTAACAGCAGTTATTACTTCAGCTAGAGGCTTAGATAGTACTACAAAACAACAAGCATTGGCATTAGTAAAAGCTCAATTGAATGGTGAAATTGAGTTGGTTGAAAAAATTGACGCAAATGTTATCGGTGGATTTATTTTAAAAATTGGCGATAAACAGCTTGATAAATCAGTGGCTCGCCAATTGAGTAACCTGAAAAAACAATTAACAACAAATTAATCACAGCACAACAAATTATATTTCTTAAACATAAAAACAATGGCAGAAGTAAACCCAGCAGAAGTATCTGCAATTTTAAGACAACAACTATCAGGCTTTAAATCGGAAGCAGATTTAGAAGAAGTTGGATCTGTATTACAAGTAGGTGATGGTATCGCTCGTATTTACGGTTTATCTAAAGTTCAATCAGGTGAATTGATTGAATTTGAAACAGGCTTACAAGGAATTGTATTAAACTTAGAGGAAGATAACGTTGGTGCTGTATTATTAGGTGCAAGCGTAGGAATCAGCGAAGGATCTTCGGTAAAACGTACAGGTCGTATTGCTTCTATCAATGTTGGTGAAGGAATGTTAGGTCGTGTTATTGATACTTTAGGGAATCCTATTGATGGTAAAGGACCAATTCAAGGTACAACTTACGAATTACCATTAGAGCGTAAAGCGCCTGGTGTAATCTACCGTCAGCCAGTTACAGAGCCTTTACAAACAGGTATCAAAGCAATTGATGCGATGATTCCAATTGGACGCGGACAACGTGAGTTAATCATTGGTGACCGTCAAACTGGTAAAACAACAGTTGCATTAGATACAATCATTAATCAAAAAGAATTTTACGATGCAGGAAAACCTGTATTTTGTATATATGTAGCGATTGCTCAAAAAGGTTCTACTGTTGCGAACGTTGTTCGTACGTTAGAAGAAAACGGTGCAATGGCTTATACAGTAGTAGTTGCAGCTAACGCATCAGATCCTGCTCCAATGCAGTTTTACGCGCCATTTGCAGGTGCTGCCGTTGGTGAATTCTTCAGAGATACTGGTCGTCCAGCTTTAATTGTATATGATGATTTATCTAAACAAGCTGTGGCTTACCGTGAGGTATCGTTATTATTACGTCGCCCACCGGGACGTGAAGCATATCCTGGTGACGTGTTTTACCTACACAGTAGATTATTAGAGCGTGCTGCTAAAATCAACTCTTCAGATGATATCGCTCGTAACATGAATGATTTACCTGAATCGTTGAAACCAATCGTAAAAGGTGGTGGTTCATTAACTGCTTTACCAATTATCGAAACACAAGCTGGTGACGTTTCTGCATATATTCCAACAAACGTAATTTCTATTACAGATGGTCAGATATTCTTAGAAACAAATTTATTTAACTCAGGTGTTCGTCCAGCAATTAACGTAGGTATTTCGGTATCACGTGTTGGAGGTAATGCTCAAATTAAATCAATGAAAAAAGTAGCAGGTACTTTAAAATTAGATCAAGCTCAATACCGTGAATTAGAGGCATTCTCTAAGTTCGGTTCTGACTTAGATGCTGCTACAAAATCAGTATTAGATAAAGGTGCTCGTAACGTGGAAATTTTGAAACAAGCGAATGCTGCGCCTTTACGTGTAGAACAACAAATTGCTATTATTTACTTAGGAACTAAAAACTTATTACGTAACATTCCTGTAAGTAGAGTTCGTGAATTTGAAAAAGAGTTTTTAGATGTTTGCGAGCGTAAAAACAAAGCGCAATTAGATGCATTAAAGGCAGGTAAATTTGATGATGAAATAACTGGTGTTTTAGAAGCAACAGCAAAAGAATTATCAGCTAAATACAACTAAGAAGTTAGAATTAAGAAGTCAGATTTTTGAGTTATACCTCGTAAATCTGACTTCTAAAATCTTAAATAAAAATGGCAAATTTAAAAGAAGTAAGAAGTAGAATAACATCGGTTGGTTCAACCATGCAGATTACAAGTGCCATGAAAATGGTAAGTGCTGCAAAATTGAAACGTGCACAAGATGCTATTACACAAATGCGTCCGTATGCCAATAAACTACAAGAGATTTTACAAAATGTAAGTGGTAGCTTAGATACAACTGAAAATGTATACGCGAGAGACTCTCAACCAAAAAACATTTTATTAGTTGCTATTTCTTCTAATCGTGGATTAGCAGGTGGTTTCAATGCCAACGTAATTAAAAAGACTTGGAACTTAATTAATAACGATTACCAAGGACAAAATATTAGTGTTGTGTCTATTGGTAAAAAAGCAAATGATGCATTCAAACGTACTCCTTATGGTATGCACGGTGTACACAGTGCGCAAGGGATACATGATGATGACTTTACACAACGTATAACGGGAATTTTTGATAATTTATCTTATACTAATGTTGCTCCAATTGCTGAAAAAATCATGAGTACCTTTGCTAATAAGGAATTTGATAAAGTAGTTTTAGTTTACAATCAATTCAAAAATGCAGCAGTACAATTAGTATTAGATGAACAATTTTTACCAGTTGTTCCATCTGTTCAAGAAGGTGCTTCAAGTGCTACAGATTATGGATTTGAACCAAGCAAAGAATTTATTGTAAGTGATTTAATTCCTCGTTCATTAAAAACACAATTTTATAAAGCCTTGTTAGACTCGGTTGCATCAGAGCATGGAGCACGTATGACTGCGATGCATAAAGCAACTGATAATGCAAAGGATATGTTACGCGACTTGAAGATTAGTTATAATAAAGCTCGACAAACAGCAATTACAACTGAGATTTTAGAAATTGTAGCTGGTGCAGAAGCGTTGAATGGATAAACACATTTGAAACATAAACACCAAAAATGGTACAACTGAAATCGAAATAACTCACTTATTTCGATTTTTGTTTTTTATACCAATGAATAAAAATATAAGCAGTTAAATCAAATCATACAAATCATACACAATGAAAATAGCAGTAGTAGGAGCCACTGGCTTAGTAGGCACAAAAATGTTAGAGGTACTAGCAGAACGCAATTTCCCAATAACAGAATTAATTCCAGTTGCTTCAGAAAAATCAGTTGGAAAAGAAATTACTTATAAAGGAAAAGTGTATAAGGTAGTATCCATAACTGATGCCATCGCCATGAAACCACATATTGCGCTCTTTTCAGCAGGTGGTAACACCTCTTTGGAATGGGCACCTAAATTTGCAGAAGCAGGAATTACGGTAATAGATAATTCTTCGGCTTGGCGTATGGATCCAACCAAAAAATTAATTGTGCCTGAAATTAATGCAACGCAATTAACTAAATCCGATAAAATAATTGCTAATCCAAATTGCTCTACTATCCAATTAGTAGTAGTGCTAAATCCTCTACACCAAAAATATAAAATTAAACGCGTGGTCGTATCTACATATCAATCTGTTACAGGAACTGGTGTAAAAGCTGTAGAGCAACTGATGAACGAACGTGCAGGTAAGTCAGGTGAAATGGCTTACAAATACAATATTGATTTGAATGTGATACCGCAAATTGATGTGTTTACCGATAATGGTTATACCAAAGAAGAAATGAAAATGGTGAACGAAACAAAAAAAATTATGAGCGATGATTCTATTCGTTTAACAGCTACTACCGTTCGTATACCAGTAATGGGCGGACACAGCGAAAGTGTAAATATTGAATTTGAAAATGAGTTTGACGTAAAAGATATCTTTAACTTAATGAACACAACAAAAGGTGTGATCTTACAAGATGACATCGCTCATCAAATTTATCCTATGCCTATGAACGCTCATAATAAAGATGAGGTATTTGTAGGAAGAATCAGAAGAGACGAAACACAAGCTAAAACTTTAAATATGTGGGTTGTTGCCGATAATCTTCGTAAAGGCGCTGCTACCAATGCAGTACAAATAGTGGAGTATTTGGTTGAAGCTAAGTTGGTGTAGTTTATAGGTAGTACGTATGAAACCGAAAAAAATATTCAAAACTACATCTGAACAGCCTAATATTATAACAAATGATTTTAGTTTATTTTCGACTAAAAATGAGATTGAATATTCTATTGATAACCAAAACACTCAAAAACTAAAAACAAAACTTAATAATAATATACTAGTTGAAATAACCATTCCAAGCGATATTTTTGAATGGTTTATTAATGTTTTCGATGATAAAAATGTAAAACTAATTTCTGACTGGCATGATGGATATGATGATAAAAAAGAAGTTTTAATAAAACAAAGACAGTTGGAAATAGAAACCTTCATTCAAAATATAATTAATAACAAAATTCGTTTCGTCCAAAATAAAAAAGGG